>DASTFG010000382.1:0-2361 GCA_035708785.1 Anaerolineales bacterium | reverse complement strand
CGTTGCGTAACATAATGGGTCTTATCCTCCATCCAAAAATCCGCGAAAATTGGGAAAATACCCTGAATCATGCGCGTGCCCAATTGGATGAGGATGCCTTCACCGCAGCCTGGGATCGAGGTCATTACCTCGTGGAGAAAGGTTGGGAATACGTCATTGCCTATGCTATGGGAGAGGTAGGCGAGGAATGAGAACTCTTGTCGGGGCATAGGTATGTTTTGTCAGAGCAACTCATCCGTTTTGGCCGCCATAATGAAATCATTCTTATGCAGCCCGCCGATCTTGTGCGTCCACCATTGAATCGTCACTCGCCCCCACTCGGTAATGATCAGCGGGTGGTGGTTTTCTTCCTCCGCGATCGCGCCGATTTTGTTCGTGAATTCTAGAGCTTGAGCAAAGTTCCTGAATTTAAAGACGCGCTCAAGTCTTTGCATTTCATCCACTTCCCTGATCTGCCATTCGGGAACCTGGGGCTGCAGTTGATAAACCTCGCCCGGGGTCAAGGTCGGTTCATCGCCCCGGCAGGCGATGCATTTTTCATTAGCTAAATTATTATTCATATTTTCAACCTTTCCATCGATCAGAACGACACGCATCATTTGCTTTTCAGGAATTCCTCTGGCTTGATTCCCGCTTGTTTCAAAATGGCACGGAGAGTTCCTTCAGGCATGTCGCCAGGGTGATTTGGGATGGTCGTAAATCGTCCCCTCGAAGGATTATGCCAGATTTCATGACTTCCAGCAGCGTGACGAAAAACTCAAAGCCGAAGGCCTTGAGTTTTTTGACAATCTGCCGATAGCGGAAACCAGCAAGTCGCCCCATCCTTATCCTTCAACAATCAGTGGGTAATCGAAACTTTCACTGACCTCCGGTAACTGGATATCTTCTTGCGCTTCCAGTAATTTGCGCGCCACATCACGGGCGATTTCAATTGTCTCTGCAATTGTGCGTCCCTGCGCGACCAATCCCTGTACATCATCAGATGTAGCCAGGTAGACTCCTTCTGGCAACTTCTCAATATGAATTCGGACGATGCGTTCATTTACATTCAACACGGAAATTCTCCTAGTCGTTGTAAGTATAGCATAAGCTCACAATGCTTCAACGAGAGCGTTGATCTCATTGGGGCTCGGCAAATGCACTCGCAGCACTTTTCTTTCCGCTTCGATCAGCGCTTCGTAATCACCCAGAGCCTGGGCGCGGAGTAACGTGCCGAAGGTCAGACCTTCTGTGGGAATATCCATGTCCAGTGCAAGGTCAGCGGTGATTTGAAGGAATAATGCGTTTTCCGGCCCGCCTTTGTGGAACTGACCGGTGGAATGCTGGAAGCGCGGACCGAAACCGGCGGTCACTGCGTTGCCCGTCTTGGCGCGGATCGCGACCCGCATGGCCTGCAGCGCGTCGATCTTTTCCTCGTCCCGCGGCAGGTAGGCGTTGATCGCGACATACCCGCCTGGTTTGGCATCGCTTAAGAAACCGCGCAATATAGTTTCCAGGTTTTCGCCGCTTACATCGGATGACGTAAATATCCTTATGCCGTCACTATTCCATGCAAGCGTACCTTCATCGAGCTTGCCTGTCTTCTGATAATCGGCAATCTTCGCTTTCGTGATTTTCTTGCTTGATTCCACATTGGGCTGGTCGAACGCATTTACGCCCAGCACGGCACAGGCAACTGCCGTCGCGATCTCCCAGCGATAGATCTCCGCGCCGATATCAGACACCTCAGGGATCGATAACTCGACGACGGGATGCCCGGCCTCCCGTAGCGCTCTCATGTTCTCATCCAGTTCTCCTGTCCGGCGCAGATAGACGAACAAACGGTCCTCGCCATAGACCCGGACATCGCCGACCGGCTCGAGCGGGACAGGCAGGATTCCCTTTCCATCCTTGCCGCTGGACTCGGCGATGATCTGCTCGATCCAGCCCGCAAACGCGGCAAGAGGCGCGTCGGCCAGGATCGTCAGCTTGTCGCGGTCTTCAAGCGCTGCCTGTCCGATCACGGCCCCCAGTGCCAGCCCAGGGTTACGCGCGGCCGGGACGTGTTCCGCGCACTGGCGCTTCATCCAGTCCGCGCGGTCGAGGAACTGGTCCAAGTCCATGCCGAGCAGCGCGGCGGGCACAAGGCCGAAATCCGTCAGCGCGGAATAGCGCCCACCGACCGCTTCATCTGCAGAGAACACCTTCCGGAATTTGCGCTCGCGCGCCAGTGTTTCAAGTGATGTGCCGGGATCCGTGATGGCAACGAATCGTGACCCATCTCCGTTGCTCAGTTTCCAGAAGTAATCGAAGGCGGCATTCATCTCCGCCGTGCCGCCGGATTTACTTGCCACGATGTACAAGCTTTTATCGGGCGGAAAA
>DASTFG010000381.1:0-5602 GCA_035708785.1 Anaerolineales bacterium | reverse complement strand
TGCGCTTCCTGTGCGGGTGCATTTTTTGCGAAGCGTGCCAGCTCCAGCCGCTCGGTGTATTTACAGGATGGGCAATACGCAATTTCAATCGAACCTGTGGCAATTGGGAAGAAGGTTTCGCTCACACTTTCAATCGTGGGCAAGGAGAGAAGGGAGAGGAAAGAGGGGACTTTGGAAAGTTCACGTAAGTGATCTAGTGCGTGCTCCCCAAGCCGGGTTGGCACACTCTCACGCGTCAAATAGCCAGCACGGACGAGCAAGGCGAAGCCTTCTGTGCGCGCGTTGCTGGGAGCCTCGCGTTGGGTTTGGATGTTGAGCTCTCGGTATTTCATCGTAAAGAGTTCCCCTCTTACAACAAGTTGAGCCTCTTAATGAGGAAAATTGCGGTACCGCAATTATTTCTTCGCTGGCGTTCTGCGCGTCGTTCCGTCTGACGCCTGGTTCGGCAGGACCAGCGGTGTGGAGGCGATGGATTCGGCATGGGCGGCCTCTGATGGCGTTGTCTCGGGAGCAGGCTCGAGGTCCAGATCGACCGTCTCTTCCATGCGGATTTGACCGCGCAGGAACGCGCCCTCTTCCGTCACGAATGCGGTGGTCACCACGTCCCCCCATACGCGTCCAGAGCCGCGGATCTCCAGTTTCTGAGTTGTGATGTTGCCGCGCACTGCGCCCGCCACGATGACCGTATTCGCGCGGACGTTCTGGCAGGTGACCCGTCCGGTCTCGCCGATCACAAGCATGCCCCGCAGGGCGATCTCCCCTTCGAACGCGCCCTCGATGCGCACGCCGCCTGAGCCGTTGATCGAGCCGTGCCAGACGACGCCCGAACCGAGCACGGAGGTGATCCGCTCGACGGCTTGAACAGGTTGCTGTGTTTCCGTGGGGGTGGTATTGCGTCTGAACATTTTTCCTAAGTATATAGGACAGGGAGGTCACTGAGTCCTAATGATGTGTTTATTTTACCGTAGAAATAGAGTCGCTGCTCAAACCCATGAAAGACAGACGAGTGATCTCCTCAGTGCCAAAAAGGGCGCGATTGCGCCCTGGGAATTTGGCGTTGTGCCGAGTGCTCGAAAACCCGTTATTGGTTGTCGCTCTTTTCTTCCTTTGCCAGGCTCATCTGCACGCCGACCGTATTGAACCCGCCGTCCACATACAACACTTCCCCGGTAATGCGCCTGGACAAATCAGAGGCCAGGAATACCGCCGCATTTCCCACATCGTCGATGGTTATATTTTCCCGCATCGGGGACATATCCGCAAAGTGCTTATACATGTCGCGGAATCCGCCCACGCCCGCCGCGGCCAGCGTACGGATCGGTCCCGCGGAAATGGCATTCACCCGGATCTTTTGCGGGCCGAGGTCATACGCCAGATACCGGGTGGAAGATTCCAGCGCAGCCTTTGCGACCCCCATCACATTGTAATGCGGCGCGACCTTTACCGAACCGTAGTAAGTAAGACACAGGATGGACGCACCCGGATTCAGCATGGGCAGAAATGCTCTGGCCAATGCCACCAAGGAAAACACACTGATATCCATGGTATTCCTGAAGCCCTCGCGCGACGTGTTGTAAAAAGGTCCGGTCAGCTCATCGCGGCCTGCGAACGCAATCGAATGTACCAGCACATCGATTTTGCCGAAATGCTGCGCAGCTTTCTCGGCGACGGCGCTGATTTGATCGTCCTTCGTTATGTCACACTCTTCGAGCCACTGGCAACCCACTTTTTCCGCGAGCGGTTTGACGCGTCGCTCGAGCATTTCGCCGGCGTAACTGATGCCGATGTTTGCGCCTTCCCGGTGAAAGGCCTGCGTGATGCCCCACGCGATCGATTTGTCGTTCGCCAGACCAAAGATCAGTGCATTCTTTCCTTCAAGTAGACCCATTGTTCCTCCATGAATCATCGCGAGGAGGATGTTCGTTCCGAGGAGGCAATTTCCTCTTTCTTTGGAGATTGCTTCGCCAAAGAACGGCTCGCAATGACATGACCTCCGACCAGAAACCTCCATGGTTTTGATTTCCACGGTTCCGGCGTATTATTTAAACCCACACGCGGGCCTTTCGTCACGAGCGAATCAGGGACGCTGACACCCGCTTCGATCCATAACCCACCGGTGGTTTTCGTTAGATCGACTCCGTTCTCGCTTTTGGTGATCCCCATGGCCCGGCACAGCTTTCCGGGCCCGAACGTATCGCGCCCAGCGCGCCGTGCGGACATGCTCTCTACTCCCTCGACAGGCTCGATTGCGCGGATCAAGACTGCTGCAGGAAATCCCTCATGCTCCGTGACCACATTCAGCATCCAGTGATTGCCATATGTGAAATACACGTATGCGTGTCCGGGCCGCCCGTACATCACGGCGGTGCGCGGCGTCCGCCCTGCTTTCGCGTGGCAGGCCCGGTCGGTCTCGCCGATATATCCTTCTGTTTCAGTGATCAGGCCGGTCAGCCTAACGCCATCCAGGATCCGCACCAGGCGCGCGCCGATGAGCTCCCGCGCGACGGTCAGCGTAGGACGGTCATAAAATCGATAGGGGAGAGGCTTTACCACGACCGTGAAAGACTCCTGTCTTACTTCGCGAAGTTTCTATCCTGTGAGACAAAGTTCACTGCTCTCCGAGTTCTCCATAGTGAGACTACTTAAATCTGGGATCTCTCTTGAGAGTCAAGCGCAAACCCTGCTCGAGATCGATCGAGGGGCGGTAATTCAATTTCTGGCTGGCAAGTGTGAGGTCCGCACACAGGCGAGAGACGCCCCCTGAAGTCTTCGGGTTGTAGATGACCTCGGACTTGCTGCCCGTTACGCCCTGCACGGCTT
Organism: Anaerolineales bacterium; assembly: GCA_035708785.1. Classification (GTDB taxonomy): domain Bacteria; phylum Chloroflexota; class Anaerolineae; order Anaerolineales; family Villigracilaceae; genus Defluviilinea. The sequence goes on along the minus strand of DASTFG010000381.1, from coordinate 2,782 downwards.
TAATGAGATCACTGATGCTGGCCTCTTTGCCGGAGCCGACGTTAATGACGAGCCCGTTCACATTCGGCGCGGTCGCAGCCGCCACGAGAGCGCTGACTACATCGTCCACGTACACGTAATCGCGAGTCTGGGTTCCATCGCCGTGGGCGACCAGCGTCCCGCCTCGGAGCGCCTGCCGCAGGTAATGGGGCACGACGGGCGGGTGGGATGCGGGCAAATGTTGGCCCGGTCCGTAAGCGTTGAAGATCCGCAGACTCAGGGTATCAATACCCCATAGGCCTCCGATGGTTCGAACGTAGTATTCTGCCGCGAGTTTGGAGACTGCATACGGGGAGCGCGGATTGGGAATCATCGATTCGCGCAGAGGCTGTTCAACGATATCCCCATATACTGCGCCTGACGACGCCAGAACCACGCGCCGGACGCCCACATCCCGCATTGCTTCCATGAGCGCGACCGTCCCCCCAACGTTGACGTTGTTATAGTCGCGCGGGTACAAAATCGACTCGGGCACCGAGACGCGCGCCGCGAGATGATAGACCACATCCACTTCCTGGAGAAGAGTCCACAGCTTGGGGCGGTCGCTCACATCCCCGCGCGTAAAGTGGACATCTGGTCCGAGCGCCTGGGGGTCTCCCGTGGAGAGGTCATCCAACCCGCGCACCTGATGTCCCTCGCGAGCAAGTTGGTCGGCAAGCGAAGAGCCGAGAAATCCAGCGGCACCAGTAATGAGGAAGTTCATAGAGATTGATTATAAGCGGGAAAAGTTTTCGGCAGCCTCGTCACCCGCGCTACAATCAGGCGTAAATCCTGAGAATACAATGAAATTAAAACGTTGCGTGATATACTCCCTGCAACTTCCAAAACCCGGCGGTGTTATTTCTAACAGATCCCGCCGGTAGGAATGCTACGTGCCGGAAATCGAATTCAACGAAGAAGATGTGCTCATCCGTGCTTCGAAGGGTGATCGGGATGCGTTCGGTCAGCTCTACGGACGTTATATAGACCGCATCTTCAACTACGTGTACTACCGAACGGGGAACCTCCATGATGCGGAGGATCTCACTGCTCGCGTTTTCCAGCGGGCGATGAATCATATCCATAACTATACAGATCGCGGCGTTCCGTTCTCTGCCTGGCTGTATCGCATCGCTCATAACCTGGTTGCCAACTGGCACCGCGACCGGAGCCGCCGGCAGGAGATCCCGCTCACCGAAGTGCCTGTTCTGCCCTCCAAGGGAGACCATCCCGAAAGGAACCTGGTACGTTCCCAGGAGCAGGATTCGCTTCTTCGCCTGATCCGGCGCCTGCCGCCCGAGCGACAAAATCTGCTCATCCTGAAGTTTGTCGAGAATATGTCGAATGCGGAGATCGGCGAAATGATGGGACGCAGCGAAGGCGCTGTCAAAAGCCTCTACCACCGGACGCTTCTGGCCCTGCGAGACCAGATCGGTGATCAGAGAATCAATCTGGACGGCGAATAGTTGCAACCACGCGATTGTTCCAGATCATTCACAAATTACGAGTAAGAATATGGCTGCAAGAAGGAACAAAGTTACTGAAGAACAACTCGATGCCATCGAAGCGCACCTGGCCGGGACCCTGAAGCGGGTTCCGCTCTCGAATGACCTGATTGTGCGCTTACGCGACCAGATTCACTTCCCCTATCGAGAGAGGATCACCTTACGCCTGCGCGACTGGCAGAGGATGTTCCTGGTCTTTGGGGGCGTGATGTCTGGTATGCTGTTGCTGATCACGCTTGCGCGCGCCTTTTTTTATCTGGTGGCGCGCAGGGAATTGGGCTAAAGTGCTCAAAGTCTCCGAAAGCCTGTGAGGCTCCTCGGGGACTTTTTCTATTTAACTAAACCGTCGCACAGCTTCCTGGCTTCGGCAATCAGATCCACACTTACGGGCAGCTTGAATTCCTCGTTGACACGCAGCGTCAGATAAGCGGCGGCTTGCCGCAACTCGCTTGAAAGCGAGGGGTCTTGTGCCAGCCGGCTGAGCAGGTCATACGCGCTGGGTGTGCGGATCTTTTCGCCGCGGCGCGTAAAGTATTCGCGCGCGGCGATCCCTGCTGCACGCCGCGCACAGACACGCGCCTGGCCCTCGTTCCCACGGGCGCGGGCTTGCCGGGCTCGTTCGAACTCTGCCTGCAGTTCGGATTGCCAGTCTTTCATGATCGAAATTATACTAAGTGGACAATGACTTCGGGCTCTTTGCCGGGGAGCTGATTACGCAAAATGGCCCTCGCCCGTAAGTGCATTATGTTTATAATCTGCCATCTGAAGGAGGTGGCTTATGAAAGCCAGAAAGCACATGCCCAGCTCTGCGATTGCCTTGATCAGCGCGCTTCTGCTTACGTCCTGCTTGTTGCCCGGTATGATCCCCTTGACGCCTATTCCGACTGTGCCCGCCCCGAAAATGGAAGCAAGCAGCGATGCGCTCATTGAGAGATTGAACGGGCAAGACTGGGTTTTCCTGCAGGCGCTTGCTGAAGAACAATATACAGAAGAAGACTATGCCAGACCGGGGACGCTGACCTATACCGTGAATATCACCGACAATACTCCCACTTACTTCAACTATGGCTGGTGTGCTACCACAGAGGAGATCCTGGCGCAGAATTTCGAACATATTCGTGTCAGGCTTAGGTACAACGGGGAGGAGCTGGACAGCGACCTGGTGCATGTGATTACGTTTACCCGGTCTGATGGTCTGCGCTGTGCAAGTTTTGGAACGCTTTTGTCAGACTGGCCCGCCGGTGAGTTTCAGTTGGAGG
>DASTFG010000380.1:0-13684 GCA_035708785.1 Anaerolineales bacterium | reverse complement strand
GGCCACCGCGCACAGATAGCAGGCGACGCAGCGTTCTTCGCCATCCGGATCGCGCGTCAGGACGATCCGCCCGCGCCAGCGCGGCGGCAGAACAGGTTTCTCGTCGGGGTACTGGATTGTCTCACGCTTATGAAAGGTGTGCAGGAAAATCTCCCAGAGCGTTCGAAGTGCACTCGTAAACATTAAACCTCCTTCTTACAAACCCAGCGCCAGCACCAGGCCGCCCGTAATGACCAGATTGATCAGCGACAATGGCAGCATGACTTTCCAGGCGTAACTCATCAACTGGTCGAAACGCGGGCGAGGCAGCCCGGCCCGGATCAGAATGAAAAGACTGATGAACATAAAAACTTTCAGTGCGAACCAGACGATCGGCGGAAGGAATGGTCCCAGCCAGCCGCCAAAGAACAGGGTCACGATCATGCAGGAGATCAGCGTGATGCCCAGGTATTCGCCGACGAAGAACATGCCGAACTTCATGCCCGAATACTCGGCGTGGAAGCCGGCGATCAATTCGTTTTCGGCCTCGGGCAAGTCGAACGGCAGGCGGTGAGTCTCGGCCAGCCCGGCGATCAGGAATACGACCAGGCCGAGGAACTGCGGGATGAAGAACCAGACCCTCCGCTGGGCCTCGACGATCTCGCGCAGGTCGAAGGAACCTGCCAGCAGGACAACGCCCGCGACCGACAATCCCATAAAGACTTCATAGCTGAGCATTTGCGCGGTCGAGCGCATCCCGCCCAGCAGGGAGTACTTGCTGTTGGAGGCCCAGCCGCCCAGCATCACGCTGTAGACCGTGAGCGAGGACATCGCCAGGAAGAACAGCAGGCCGATGTTCAGATCGACGACGCCGATCCCGGGCGCGAAAGGTATGACCGCAAATGACATCAGCACCGCGATCATGATGATGGCCGGCGCGAGCACAAAGACCGGCTTATCGGCAAAGGGCGGGATCCAGTCTTCCTTCGTAAAGATCTTGATCATATCGGCCACCACCTGCAGCAGACCGAAGGGACCGACGCGGTTCGGCCCGTAGCGGTCCTGCCAGAGGGCCAGCAGGCGGCGCTCGAGCCAGATCAGGCCGGCCGCCGCGGTCAGGGCGCCGGCCAGCACACCCAAAATGTTCAGCCAGGGAAGCCACGCGGCCATCTCGTCAGGCTCCTTCCTCGCTGACCAGCTCAATCTTCACCCAGCCAGGCAGGTTTGCCGGAATGCCAGGGAAACCGGCCGGCAATCCCACAAGATCCTCAGGCAGGGATGCATCCAGGCGCAAGGGCAGCCGGATCGTATCGCCCTCCAGCCGGATTTGAATGGACTGGCCGTCCGCCGCAGCGAGTTTCTCGGCGAGCGCGGGATGGAGAACAGCATGGACTTCCGGCGTACGTTCGGCAATGGCAGGCGCTAGACGGCTGAGCTCCTCCGAGCCAAAAATGTGATAGAGCGGGAGCGCCAGATATTCATCCTCGCGGGGGACGAAGGCATCCGGGATATCCTGCGGATAAGAGGGCCTGGCTTCTGCCGAAGGCTCGATCAGGCGCCGCCCGGGGCTGCCGCCGATTAAGGGGCCGCCGACCTCCGCCTGGAACTTGTTCAGGGCTTGCACGGAGTTCCAGCCCGGCGCCCAGTAGCGCGGGATCAGGCTCGGGGGAGGCTGTCCCTTGTAGCCTTCCATCGAAAAGGCAAGCGGGGCATCCGGGTCGTCCGGCGGTTTCGGTTCATGGACGGTTATATTGGCCCGGTTGGCCGTGCGCCCACTGTAACGGTGCGGCTGGCGGGGGATCTTTTGCTCGACCAGGCGAAACCCTTCCGGCGGCGCAATCTCGAGGACCGGTGCAAAAACAGGAGCCTGTTCGGACAGGGCGCGCAGCACATCATCCAGGTCGTTCCACGTCCCATGAAGTTCATGGTGACGGGCGCGCATCAGTTCGTCGATCCAGCGCCAGCTTTCCCGGATCTCATCGCGCGGCGGGAGCACCTGGAAATACCGCTGGGCGCGTCCCTCATAATTGACCAGTGTCCCATCGCCCTCGGCAAAGGTGGCGGCAGGCAAGACCAGGTCGGCTTTGGCGGTTGTCCGGTTCTCCAAAGAGTCGATGACGACAACCTGGCCTGCCGAATCGAACAGCTTATCTATAGACCCTGTACTCGCTCGGCGATAGAGATCGTTTTCCAGGATCACGAGCATCGCGTTCGGATTCCGTTCGAGAGCCTCTTGTGCATCGTCAAGATCCTTGTTGTCCAGTAATGCCAACCCCAGGCTGTTGCGCTCGGGAACGGTCAGTACGATCCGGGTGTCCGGATTCACCGCCTTTAATGCCCAGGCGATACTCGCGGCCGCCTGGATCACGGCCTCACTCCCGAGGCTGGTCCCGGAGACGATCAAGGGATTCTTCGCAGCCTTCAGCGTCTCTGCGATCTCTTCCGCCCGCGATGAAAGTTCGGCAGGCAGCCCCGAGACTTCCGGCGCGGCAGAGTCAAGGAGATGCGCAATGGCAAAACCGAGCCGGGCAAGATCGTCCGGCGCGAGATGAGTTGTTGAGGTAGCGACATCATCCAGTCGAGTCCCGGCCGGGGCAAGGATGTAGAGCGGACCTTTCTCGTCCTGGATGATTTCCCTCAGGGCGGCATCGTTCCACAGGTCGATGTTTCTCTGCCGGGCCCGTTCGAGCGGCTGGTTGCGCACGGATTGCCGCAGGGCCAGCGCGAGTCTGGGGGCGGTATTGGTCAGGTCTTCGCCCAACACCAGGACGGCGTCAGATCGCTCGACCTCGCGGAGGCTGGCAACCGGGACCGGACCCTCCCGGAGGATGTTCAGGATCCTGTGGTGGAGGCGCGCCTCATTCGCCGAAATTCCGGCGAAGAAGTTCTCCGGGCCGGTGAGGGAGCGCAGGGCAAAGTTTGCCTCCAGGGAAGCACGCGGCGAACCGATCCCGACCAGCGGAGTCCCGGGCGCAAGCATTTCTCCCAGACGAGACAGGACTTCTTCAACGGGGACAATCCCGAGCTCGCCTGGCTGCGCCGATTTGATCCGCGACTGGCGAATGCGCTCCGGGCTGTTGACAAATTCATATCCATAGCGGCCGCGGTCGCACAGGAAATAACCGTTGACCTCTTCGTGGTAGCGGTTGACGATGCGGCGGAGGCTGCCGTACCGTTCACCGGGGATCGTGTTGCAGCCCAGGCCGCAGTGGGCACAGATCGAGGGCGCCGTTTGCAGATCCCATTTGCGTGTGTAGTGCTGCTGCAAAGTCTTATCCGTGAAAACACCGGTTGGGCAAACTTCCACCAGGTTGCCGCTGAACTCGCTTTCCAATACCCCGTCCTCGTGGCGGCCAAAGTAGACGTGATCGTGCGCGGCGAAGACGTCCAGGTCGCGGCCGCCCGCGTAATCCCGGTAGAAGCGCACACAGCGATAGCACTGGATGCAGCGGTTCATCTCGTGATGGATAAACGGACCCAGATATTGGTTGCGATAGGTCCGCTTCTTGAAACGGTTGCGGCGGTAGACGTGCCCGGTCATCACGGTCATATCCTGGAGGTGGCACTCCCCGCCTTCATCGCAAACAGGGCAATCGTGCGGGTGGTTGAGCATCAGCCACTCGATCACCGAAGCGCGAAACTCAGCGGCCTCGGGATCATGGATGGAGATGCGCGTGCCTTCGGCCGCCGGAGTCATGCAGGCCATGACCAGCCTGCCTCTGGTATCGTTCTCGTCCTTGAACTGCTTGACCGCACACTGGCGGCAGGCGCCAACCGAACCCATCGCCGGGTGCCAGCAAAAATAGGGCAGGTCGAAGCCCAGCGATAAGGCCACATGCAGAAGATTGTCTGCCGGATCGACTTCGTAGGTTTTGCCGTCGATAAAAATCTTCGCCATCATTACTCACTCTTAAAATGAGGATTTGGACTCCAAAGTCTCCAGACTTTGGGAGTGACCTTCAAACGCCAGCGACTGGAGTCGTTGACTCCGCTCGATCAGTTTCTCCATGGACAGCGCTTCTCCTCGATGTGCCGCTCGAAATCGGCGCGGAAGTATTTCAGCGCGCTCTGGAGTGGCTCCATCGCGCCCGGGGCCAGCGCGCAGAACGTGTTGCCGGGTCCGAGCTTCCGGGTGTGCGAAGCGAGCAGGTCGAGGTCGCCGGGAAGTCCCTCCCCCTCCTCTAACGCTTCCAGGGTGTTGGCGATCCAGGGCAATCCCTCGCGGCACGGCGTGCACCACCCGCAGGATTCCTGTGCAAAGAAGCGCTCCAGGTTGAGGACCATCCCCACCGGGCAGGTCTGGTCGTCGAGCACGATCGCAGTTCCCGTGCCCAGGCGGCTGCCTGCCTTCTGCACGCTCGTAAAATCCAGCTTGACGTCCAGGTGCTCTTCCGTCAAAAAGTCGGTGGAGGCACCACCCGGCAGGACGCCGCGGAATTGGTAGCCCGGCTTCATGCCCCCGGCGTGCTCGAAGATCAGCTCACGCAGCGTTGTCCCGAGCGGCAGCTCCCACAGACCAGGATGGTTGACGCGCCCGCTGGCGCCAAATATCTTCGTACCGCCATCCTCGGTATAGCTCAGCTGTTTGAACCAGTCCGGCCCGTTGTTGATAATGTGCGGCACACAACTAAGAGTCTCCACATTATTCACGATCGTCGGCTGGCCCCATAGACCACTGACCTGTGGGAAAGGCGGCTTGGCGCGCGGCGTGGCCCGGCGTCCCTCCAGGCTGTTCAATAAGCCGGTCTCTTCGCCGCACATGTACCGGCCGGCGCTGACGTGCAGATGCAATTCAAAGTTGAAGCCTGCGCTGAACGCTGAACCAAGGATGTTCCTGCCAAGGTAACCTGCTTCGTAGGCTTCAGCGATCGCCTTGCGCAAACGCCGCTCCGCCTCCTTATATTCCGCCCGCAGGAAGATATACCCAACCTCCGCCTGGATCGCGTAGGCGGCAAGGATCGTGCCTTCGATCAACTGGTGGGGATCGCCTTCCAGCAGCAGGCGGTCTTTGAACGTGCCCGGCTCCATCTCGTCGGCGTTGACCACGAGGTACTTGGGTCGCGGCGCCTCCGGACCCATCGGGACGAAACTCCACTTTGGACCGGTGGGAAAACCGGCTCCTCCCCGCCCTTTCAGATCGGACCTCTTGACTGTATCCGTCACCTCGGCAGGGGTCATGCTCTTCAGCGCTTTTCGCAAAGCCTCGTACCCGCCGGCGCGTTTCACAGCTTTGATGTCGAGCGGTACGCGGTCAGGCTGGATGTTGCGGGTCAGCGGAGATTCCATTAGGCCTCTTCCCGGTAGGACTCGAGGATCCGGTCGACCTTTCCCTCATCGAGGTCGCGATGATGATCCTCGTCGATCATCATGACCGGTGCATGGTCGCAGTCACCCAGACAGACGACCGGCAGCAGCGTATAGTTTCCATCCGGGGTCGTCTCACCGAAATCGATGCCCAGGCGCTCTTGGATGCGCCGGCGGATATTCGGGTATCCCATGATCCAGCACGAGACGCTGTCACACAACAGGATGACATGCTTCCCGACCGGCTGGCGGAAGATCAGGTTGTAGAAGGTGGCCACGTTATCCAGCTCGTCGGGGGTCATCTCCAACAGGGCAGCTACATCTCTTAAGTTCTCGTCGGAGACCCAGCCGCGCTCGCGCTGGACGACTTTGAGCGCCTCGATACAGGCGGCCCGCTTGTATGGATACTCGGCCAGATGGCTTTCGATTTCCTGTCGTTCTGTGTCTGATAGCATAACTAATCCTTACTCTCTGCCTCAAGATCTGCCCTTCGACTTCATTCGCCGCTCCCGCGCCTCGCTCAGCTCAGGGCGGCGGCGTTCACCGATCCACGTCTGCCATAACAAAATCAATGCTCCCAATGATCGCGATCAGATCCGGGATCATCAGCCCCCGGCTGAGGTGAGGGAGTGATTGCATATGAGGGAAGGATGGTGTGCGGATCCGCGTCCGGTAGGACTCGGTGTTCCCATCACTGATCAGATAATAGCCATTCACGCCCTTCGTGGCCTCGACGCTAATGCACGCCTCCCCTGCCGGGATGACCGGTCCCCAGCTCACGTTGAGAAAGTGATCGATCAGCGTCTCGATGTGGAGCATGGTCCGCTCCTTGGGCGGCGGTGTCGTCAGGGAGTGGTCAGCTTTATGAGGCCCGGAGGGCATGTTCTCCAGGCACTGGCGGATGATCCGCAGGCTCTGGCGCATCTCCTCGACGCGCACCAGGCCGCGGTCATAAGAGTCGCCGTTGGTTGCGGTCGGGATTTCGAATTCGAAATTCTGGTAGCCCGAGTATGGCCGCTTCTTACGGTAATCCCATTCGAGTCCACAGGCGCGCAGGTTCGGCCCGGTCACACCCCATTCGATGGCTTCCTCCAGCGTGTATTTGCCAATGCCTTTGGTACGCGCTTTGAAGATCGCATTCTGCATCACCATTTTGAAGTAGTCGTCCAGACGGGGGGGCAGGTAGTCGAGGAATTCCCGGACCATCTTGTCCCAGCCATTCGGCAAGTCCTGCGCCACGCCGCCGATCCGGAACCAGCTGGGGTGCATTCGCCCACCGGTCACGGCGGAGACGATATCGAAGATCCGCTCCCGGTCTGAGAACATGTAAAAGACCGGCGACATCTGCCCGACATCCTGAGCAAAGGTCCCATACCAGACCAGATGACTGGCAAGCCGGAAGAACTCCGCCATCATGATGCGGATCACCTGGGTACGCGGCGGCACCTCGATGCCTGCCAGCTTCTCAACGGTCAGGACATAAGGCAGGTTGTTCATAACACCGCCGAGATAATCCACCCGGTCGGTGTAAGGGATGTAGGTATGCCAGGTCTGCCTCTCGCCCATCTTCTCGGCGGCGCGGTGATGGAAGCCGATCTCCGGCACCACGTCCAGAATGATCTCGCCATCCAATTGCAGGACGAGTCGTAAGACACCATGCACACCCGGATGCTGTGGTCCCAGGTTGAGGAACATGAACTCCGAGTATTCATCGCGGCGTTTTAGCCCCCACCTTTCCGGATGGAACTGCAACGCTTCCTCTTCCCGTTCCTGCTTTTCATCCGGCAACTGGAAAGGACCCATCTCGGTGGCGCGCGCCGGGTGCTCCTTGCGCAGAGGATGCCCCTGCCAGGTGTGCGGCATCAGAATGCGCTCCAGGTGCGGGTGGCCTTCGAATTTGATCCCGAACATGTCCCAGACCTCACGCTCATACCAGTTCGCGTTGAGGAAAACCCCGGTGATCGAAGGCAGGGATGGGTACTCACCCTTCAGCGGCACCTTGACGCGTACATCCTCGTTCCGCTCGAGCGACATTAAGTGATAAACCACTGTGAAGTCCGAAGCCGGCTGGCCGTCGCGCCGGGCGCGCGAGCGCTCATCGATGGCAGTCAGATCGTAGAGCATGGCATATGGCCGCGGGCTGCCTTGCTTTAGAAAGGCAAGCACCTCAACAGCATGAGCAGGTGAAACCCATACGGTTGGGATTCCATCCCGGGTCTGCTGGTATCCCAGGATACCTTCAGCGAATTTTTCTTTTAGATCCTGGAAAACATCCGGCATGTTCACACCTGGTCCGGTGGGCGCAGTGTGGTAACCTGCTTGCGTTCCTCACGTTTGCGATCGCGCAGAGAGATATCCTCCGGCTTGATTACGCCTTTCGGGCCGATCGTCCAGCTCAAGGGGCGGTCTTCCTTGCCGATTGCGTCTGCAAGCAGGACCAGTCCCTCCATAAAGGCAGTGGGGCTTGGCGGGCAGCCCGGCACGTACACGTCCACCGGCATGAACTTATCCACGCCCTGCACCACGCTATAGATATCGTACATGCCTCCCGAATTTGCACACGAGCCCATCGAGATGATCCAGCGCGGTTCCATCATCTGGTCATACAGGCGGCGGATGATGGGCGCCATCTTAATGAAGACTGTGCCCGCGACTACCATGACATCCGCTTCGCGCGGCGTCCCGCGGATGACCTCGGCTCCAAAGCGGGCGATATCGTAACGGCTGGTCAGGCTGGTGGCCATTTCCACATAACAGCAGGAGAGACCAAAGTTGAATGGCCAGAGCGAGTTCTTCCGTCCCCAGGCCAGCAGGTCCTGCAAGCGCGAGAGCACAAGAATCCGGCTCATGGCTTGACCGAATGTCTGTCTGCCGTCTTCTGAAGGAGTCTCCTCTTCGGGCTTGCTCAACCACCAGCGCATAACTCAAGCCTCCTGAATTGCCACGCGATCGTCGTATCGGGAAAATTCATACTTGCGGTCCCCAGTCCAATGCCCCCAAGCGCCATAGATAGACCAGTGCTGCGAGCAGCACACCGATAAAGAATAGAATCTCAATATAACCTGCCCAGCCCAAGGAGCGCGCCGCCAATGCCCAGGCAATGATAAAGACTACTTCGAGATCGAAGATCACGAAGAACATTGCGACCAGATAGAACTTGGCCGTAAGACGCTGGCGGGCCGAGCCCGTTGTCGGAGCACCGGCCTCATAGGGTTCATCCGTCGCACGCCCTCTGTGGCGTTCCCCCAAAAAATACGATAAGACCAACATTGCGGCGACCAAGACAATCACAGCGATGAAGTAAACAAGCAATGGCCAAAGACTATTTGCAGGAACGAGGAAAGGCACAGTCACACTCCTGGATCCGTGGGGGTGTCTTCCATGCTTGCCACATTGCTTCCCTTATCTTATTTCGAACTGAGCTCTTAATATCCGGTTCATTCCGGATCATGCAACGCGTTCATCTGACCGGCTGCCTTTTTACCCCCTCCTTAAACTTTGATGTTCAACGGCTGTTTTGCTCTCTGAATCCCTTGAAAGTTCTAGGAAGATCGTACCTGCTCGAATTTACTCAATCGGGTCTGGCGTTCGTTCAGGATACACGCTTGTCCTTCTCCTATGCCACCTGCATCGACAGGTCGATTTTCATCGAGATGATTATAGCATACTCGGATTTTCTCCCATAAACCCCCTGGGTCCATCCGGTGTGAATGCGTCCCCTCGCAGGACGAATAACAGGTTGTGAAGATACCCGGCTCAGGCCTCGAACGCAAGCTCTTCCTTCTCTGCTTTGTTATGATTGGAGAAGGCCTGCACTCTTTCTGCCAACTCTCTAAGCCGGGCCTGCACCGCGAAGTTGACCGTATCCCTGGGATATTGACCCTCTGCATTCTTCTGACCTGCTTCGACCCCGGTCAGCAGCTCGATGCCCTCATCAATCGTGGAGACGGGATAAACATGGAATTTTCCATCTTTCACAGCCTGCACGACATCTTCGCGCAGCATGAGATTCTTGATGTTGCTTTCGGGAATGACGACACCCTGCTTACCCGTCAGCCCTTTTAACTTGCACACTTCGAAGAACCCTTCGATTTTCTCATTGACGCCTCCGATTGCCTGAACCTGTCCACGCTGGTTGACTGAACCTGTCACAGCCAGATCCTGGCGGATTGGGTAACCCGAGAGGCTGGAAAGGAGTGTGTACAGTTCTGCTGAAGAGGCGCTGTCGCCCTCTACCTCCTCGTATATCTGCTCAAAGGTAATACTGCTTGAAAATGTCAGTGGTATCTCCTGGGCAAACTTCTCCCCCAGGTAACCGGTCAAAATCATAACTCCTTTATTATGGATTCGTCCACCCAGCTCGATTTCGCGATCGATGTTCACAACACCGGCTTTGCCCACATGCGTGCGCGCCGTGATGCGGGAGGGCTTGCCAAAGCTGTAATCTCCCAGGGGGAGGACGGAGATCCCGTTTACCTGACCGACAGTTTTTCCATCCGTGTCGATCAGAATCGTGCCTTCATCGATCATTTCCTGGATATATTCTTCCGACTGGTTGGAGCGATAAATTTGTTCCTCAACCGCCTGTAGAACGTCAGCATCCTGCACTAATTCATGCCCATTCTTGCCGGCCCAGTAACTCGACTGGCGAATGAGATCCACAATATCTCTAAACTTCGTTGCCAGCTTCTTCTGGTGGCTGACCATGCGGGCACTTTCTTCGATAATCTGGGCAACGCCGGAGGGGGCAAACGCCAGCAGTTTTTCCTGGCGGCAAACCGTGCCGATAAAACGAGCGTAAAGGTGCAGTGCTTCTTCTGTCCAGTCCATTTGCACCGAAAAGTCGGCTTTGACTTTGAACAGTTCCCGCAGATCCTCATCCAGGTTGTAAAGCATGTAATAGATTAAAGGATCCCCGATGAGGACAACTTTGATATCCAGCGGGATGGGCTCCGGATCGAGGTTGCGCGTCGAAATAGCACCAAGCGATTCGTACATGGATTCGATACGGATTTCGCGATCCCGCAACGCCCGTTTCAGACCCTCCCAGGCCATGGGCTTGCTGAGAATATCACGCGCTTCGACGATCAGATAACCGCCGTTTGCGCGGTGTAAGGCTCCGCTTTTGATCATTCGGAAATTGGTCAGCAGCGCGCCGAAGCGGGCCTGATGCTCAATGCGCCCCAGCAAATTGGGGTAGGTCGGGCTGCTTTCAAAGACTACGGGAGCGCCGCGTGTATCCGAATGATCGACGAGCAGGTTCACGCGATAGCCGTCGAAGTTTGAGCTCTTGTCGCTTTGCAGGTTTAGAAACGGAAGTTGCTGCTGCGCTTCCTCTCGTTCTTTGGCTTGCTTAAAAGTGTCCACGTTCTTCAAAATATCGTTGCGTACATTTTCGAGAAACCTGACCACTACTTCCAGGTCGGCATATTTTTCCACGATCTTATTCACCAGGTGTTCAACGGCGAACCCAACGACTTCTTGATCGAGCTGGCGAATTGCCTCCTTGGCTTCCTCCTCAACTTCCTGAACCCGGCGAATGGTCTGGCGCAGCTCACCCTGCAGCTCAGCCTGGCGTTTTTCAATCTCATTGCTTAGCTTTTCGTCGAGCTTGCTATATTGTTCCTGCGTAACGACTTCTCCATCAATAATGGGCGCCAGAGCGATCCCGCGCGGGGTGTGCAGCAGGGCAAAGTCCTTGGATTTGGTTGCTTTTTCAAGCTCTTCGAACAGGGCCTGGCGTCTTTCCTGAAATTTCACCTCGATCTTTTCCCGCTCTTTTTCATAATCCTTGGTCTCAAATGCACTCGGAACCTCATTGCTCAGCTTTTCAACAAAACGATCCATATCCCGCTCGAGTTTACTGCCCATCCCTGCCGGCAGGCGTAGGACGCGCGGTTTGTCGCTGTCCTCGAAGTTATTTACATAGCACAAGTCGTCCGGGACAGGCTGGTCAGCGCTCTTGCGCTCGAGCAGGCCCCTGATCATAGTCGTCTTGCCCGTACCGGCCGGTCCAAGGGCAAAGATATGGTAACCGGGGCTCTCGATATCGATTCCAAACGTCGTGGCGCGGACGGCCCGTTCCTGCCCGATAATTTTGTTCAGCACCGGTAATTCTGCTGTACTCTGGAAGTCGAAGATGCTGGGGTCACAAACGCGGCGCAGTTTCTCAACCGATAACTCTCTGTTTTCTTTTATCATCGCGGTTCCCTTCCCTATGGTGAAGTTTTTAAGTTAAAACGAACTGGGGCCTCTGGGAGTTATTTGCTTTTGGTCCTGTTTGCGAATTGCCCGCCCGGAATTAATCCTATCTTAAGTTGGAGCACGGGGCTGAAAGCCTTCGAGACGTATAGTTAATTCTCAAACAAAACTGTTTTGAGTATAATTCTCCCCATGAGCAAAGGGACTGAACAGCCAGAACGTCCGATCAAACTCCTGCTCGTAAACGAAACCCGCCTGATCGGCAACGTGATCGTCGTTGCTTTAGAAGATGAACCCGATATCACCGTCGTCGCCTCTGTTACGAGCATGGATGAGGCCCTCCAGGTCATCCAGGAAAAGGAGGTGGATATTGCGCTGGTGAGCACGCGCCTGCCGGATCAGGGAGCGCTCAAATTGACCAGAGCGATTGTCGCGCTGGCGCCCTCCACCAAGGTGCTGGCACTCGGATTGACCGAGGACAAGGAACGTGTCTTACGCTATGTAGAAGCCGGTGCAACAGGTTACATTTTGAAGGACGACTCGCTCGAGGATCTGATCGAGATTGTGCGCGATGCACAGGAAGGAAAAGTATTTCTTTCTCCGCAAATTGCGGCCGCGATGATGGAGCGGCTTTCCAACCTCGCCCATTTGTTCTCCGACATCGAAAACAGCGTGTCGGATACCCCCGGGCTGACATCCCGCGAGCTTGAGGTCTTGGAGTTGATCGGCAAGGGAATGACAAACCAGCAGATTGCAGAACATCTGGTCATTGAGGTGGGTACGGTCAAGAATCATGTCCATAGCATCCTTGATAAGCTCAATGTCAGCAGCCGGAAAGAAGCCGCTGCCTACCTGGCTCTTATCAAGAAGTAGAATGCTTGCAAGACCCCTGGCCGGCGAGCTTTTTTAATTTGGAGAATGTATCCAAGTTTATACCCCTGCTCTATTACTTTATATATGGAATATTTCCCGCCGGAGTGCTACTGTTTAACAGAATTTGAACAGGCCGACAAGCAGAAGGACAAGAGACAGTATGCGCACAAAGCGGATTATCCTGGCAGACGGCTCCCGTTTACTGCGGGAGATGCTTCATCGCGTAATCTATAAGGCGGACAACCTGGAGGTGGTTCAGGAAGTCGCGGATTATGAAGACCTGCCCGCCGCTATTGAGCACTTCAGCCCCGAATGGGTCATTATCTCCTTGCCTTCGGACCATGCAATACCCGCATGGGTGGATCGCTACATCATAAACTACCCCTCTGTGCGCTTTCTCGCCGTCGCGACCGACGCCAGCGAGATCAAGATGAAGTGGCTGGAGGCACACGAAGAAGTCTTTAGTGACCTGTCGCTACAAGACTTGATACATATCCTTGAACGTGATCCACAGAATACATAGGCGACTGACGGGAGATACATAGGTGAATGTCAAGCAGATAAAGGACCTGTATCAAGACGTAAACAACCTCAGTGGGGATCGTCTTAATATCATTAAAACTGCGCTCGAAACCTTTTCCGCAATGCGGGCTTCTGAGTCTGCCGCCAGCCTTGCATATTATGCACTTTTTTCGCTTTTCCCGTTACTGCTTCTCTTTATCGCGATAGGGAGCTATTTCCTGGACAGGACCCAAATCTATGAGACCGTTACAGAACTGGCGCAACAAGCGCTCCCTGTCTCGACGCGCATCATCAATCAAAATTTGCGTGAAGTGCTTGAGGAGCGGGAGACCGTCGGCCTGATCGGGCTGATCATCCTATTATGGGCGGCTTCCGGTGTATTCACCAACCTGGCTTACAACATTAACCTGGCCTGGCCGCAAGCCCGCCGGCGCACTTTTTTGCAAAGACGGTTGATGGGTATGAGAATGATTGGGGGGTTGAGCGGACTGCTTATCCTGGCCATCATCTTGGACTGGTTGTCCAACCTGCTCACCTTTGTCAGGGTGGACAACATACCCTTCTACGACTTGAGAGTGTGGAGGCTGTTATCGATCGTAGCTTCCTGGCTGACAGTTTTCCTGATGTTCTTTGCACTGTACCGCTGGGTGCCAACGACATTTGTCAGATGGAGAGCTGCTTTTTGGGGCGCGTTATTCGCAACGACAGCCTGGCAAATCGCTACGGCAGGCTTTACCTGGTTTGTGACAAGCGGATTTGGACCTTACCGGCTGATCTATGGCTCACTGGGAGCCGTGGTCGCATT
>DASTFG010000379.1:0-4605 GCA_035708785.1 Anaerolineales bacterium | reverse complement strand
GCGTCCGAGGTTTTTGCCAGTTATCAACACAACGATTGTGGCTGTTACCACATAGACCAAAACCAGCAATCCCATTGCTCGCGTCTCATCAGCACTGTTGAAGCTCACCCAGAGCAACGGTTCGGCCGCATGCATGATGAGCGTCAGCAGCACACTGCCCCCCGTGGCGTTATAGACCCAGCCAAACAGGATCGTGACTGCTATCGTACCTGGAATGTAGATCCAGGTATACTGGCCGGAAGAGATGAGCGGCAAATGCCATAACGTCACCAGAAGACTCAAAATAAGATTGGCGGTCAGAGGTGTATAAAGCTTCTGCAAACGCGGTTGGGCAAAACCGCGCCAACCCAGTTCTTCCAACATTGGGCCGTCCCAGGGATTTACCAGCCGTAACGCAAAAGCGCCCAACAAACCCGACAAAGTGCCAAAGGCGGCGAAGGTGGGCGCTGGCGCGCCCAGCAAAATGTTCAGATAGATGGCCGCCAGATGCAGCGCCGGCAGCAGGAACATCGCAACCGCATACCAGCGCCAGCTCACTCGCCAGATAGTGAATTTGCGCAGGAGAGCCACAACCTCCGCCTTGCCGCCAATCATGGCGGACACTAGCAATGCCGACACCAACGGGCCAGCGCTTAGAATGGCGAAGGGCAATGCCAGGGGAATGGACTGTGTGGCCTCGAAGATGGAGTTTGCCATCCAATTCATCGGATGGGTCAAAATAAAGCTCAGGATAAAGAAGGCCGCGGTGGGGTATTGCCTGGTGAGAGAGGTAACTCTATTCATTGTCAAATCTCCTTTTGCTCTTTCCTCTTCCTCAGGTACAGTGTTCACTGAAATCAGGGTCAGACCCAGGCTGCTGATCCGGTTGAGCACACCTTGTAGCGCGGCCTGGTCCACAAGGGGACCGGAAAGGACTGAATCTCCGTCTTCCTGATTGAAGATGGTCAGGCCATCGAACCAGCCTGCCATGGTGTCATCCAGATGACCTTTGATCCTGATTTGATAGAAGATATGTTTGTCCATTCGTCCCTGAGACTGTCTGCGGCTAAGGTGCCACTAAAACAACCGAGCCAACCCCGGCCTCCAACTTCAAGGTCAGCGTGTACGGCGCAGTCCCAAAGGCTTGGTTGACGTATCCGTTTTCTTCCTTAATCAGGCCAGTGGCAGTCACGGTGACAAGTGCCGTATCCATATCGACGCGCACGCCCATCTCTGCGGGCAGATCGACCGTAAGTTCTCCAAGCCCTCCCTGGATGGAGACATCTACATCGTGCTGCCAGTCCCCGCCCAGGTTGACGTTTGTGACCCCGGCCCCGGTTTCGACGGACAACGAAGTGATGTCCAATCCGCTGAGATCAAGTTCGCTGTTGCCAGCACCGGTGCGAATCGTGAGCTCCATCGGCACATGATTGCCGAGCTGAAGCGACCACTCATTGATCAGTTCACCACCAACGGGGAGCCGGTCGTTCCCCACCTGACTCACCCGCAGCGTGCCCTGGGTTCCGTTTTCTCGATAGGCGACCTCAGGCTTCCAATCGTCGACGTTGTAGCGGAAGCTTGCGTCCAGCAGATTGTTCGCTCCTCCCTCGACCTTCAATTCGCCGGCGGCAAACTCGATCTGGACATTTGCGGATGTAGCAGATTCCAGGTCTATGGATTGCGACTCGGTCCTGACATCATTGACCGACGTTGTCAGC
This sequence comes from Anaerolineales bacterium, assembly GCA_035708785.1. GTDB lineage: Bacteria > Chloroflexota > Anaerolineae > Anaerolineales > Villigracilaceae > Defluviilinea. Next base: position 2,908 of record DASTFG010000379.1, on the reverse strand, counting down.
AGACCACAGCCCACGATTGCAACCCACAGGGCCAGGCCTGCAAAAGTGAGGCGTTTTGATGAAGTAACTTTTTTCATTTCATTCTCCAACTCTGGTATGTCATTGCGACCTTCGGGAAGCAATCTCATCATTCGTGCGAGGACGCTTCGCGGCTTCGCCTACGGCTCGCAATGACAGGTAAAAATCAAAATTCTTCGCGCCCGAAGCGCCACAGCGCCAGGCTTGTCATCACCACGACCCAGAAAGCTGTTGCCAGGACGGGCACCGGCCAGATGGACGGTAAGCCTGTTCCCAGCGCCAACCCGGCTGCAACATCCGTCAACGGCCAGGGTGTAACGATCAAGACCTGGGAAGGGATAAAGCCCTTCAGCAGCAAGCCGGTCATGATGAAACCGATCCCGATCCCGGCGATGGGACCGCGGCTGTTAGTGAAGGTGCCCAGCATCAACGTGAGTGTCAGATAGAAGAGCTGTGCCAGTGCCGCGATCGCCATTCCAGCCAGGAAAGGTATAAGAGCGAGAGGCGCAGGCACCAGCATTCGTACTGTGATGACAAATATGATGGAGGGGATGATGATGGCTGTCACCCAAACCCCAAGGGCATGGGCCAAGATTTTGGCCAGGATAAAGGCGGCACGTGAGGCCGGTTTGGACATGACCCAGGCGGCTGTCCCCAGCTGCTTTTCGCCGACGATCGCCCCTTGCGCCGCGATGACCGTCCCGATGGCAACTGCACCGACAGTCATCGGCAGGAACGTCTGCGCCACCTCCACCAGCAGCTCGCCCGGCAGACGGGCTTCTGTCAGCGCGACAATCGTGGAAATGCCGTTCAGAATGAGGACCCAGATGAGGGTCTGCACCCACCAGGTACGCGTGCCCCACCATTGGCCTAATTCTTTGCGGAACATGTTGCCAAACCCGCCCAGGCGGGCGCTCTCGCGCACCGGGACAAGCCCTTTTCGGGCTGCCAGGATCAGCTCCTGGTTTACAACGGATTTCGATTCTGTGGTCATTTCGATTTCTCCTCTCCGACAAGGTTCAGGAATACTTCTTCCAGGTTATGTGTCTTGCGACCGAAACTCTTCACGCGCAGGTTCCGGTCTTCCAGGATGAGGTACAGCATCTGGTCTTCTGCTGCCGCTTCATCGTTCACGCTCACCTGCCAGTGCGTCAATCCGTCCTTCAGGATAGCGCTCAGGGAATGGACCCAGGCCTGGCCTTCCAGACGGGATTGAGCATGGGTGGCGTCTCCTTGGATTGTCAGGTTGTAAACAGAGCCCGCGCCATTTCCCGACAGCAGTTCCTGGGTCGGAGCCTCGGCGACCAGCCTGCCGCGGTTCAGGATCGCCACTCGATCGCTCACCCGCTGCACGTCTTCCAGGATGTGGGTCGAGTAAAAGATGGTCGTGTACTTGCGCAGGCGTTCCATCACTTCCAGGACATCGTGTCTGCCCATGGGATCCAGTGAGGCAGCCGGCTCGTCCAGGATCAGGAGGTCCGGATAGTTGACCTGTGCCTGTGCAATACCCAACCGCTGCCGTTCGCCGCCGGAAAAGCCCTTGATCGGGCGATCGGCCTTATCCTCCAGCCCGACGAGCCCCAGCATTTCCTCAAGCCGCGCTTCGATCAGATCCTTTGGACCGCTATAGAAGAAGTGCGCCGTATAGCGCAACGTCTCGCGGGCGGTCATGTGCTCGTAGTAGCGCGGGTCCTGGGCCAGGTAACCGACCCGCCGTCGCACCGCCAGACTTTCGTGTGTAATGTCCTTCCCGAAGAGCAGGGCCTTTCCGGCTGTTGGGCGGGTCAAACCCAGGAGCATCTTGATGGTGGTGCTCTTGCCCGCTCCGTTGGGGCCCAGGAAGCCGTAGATCGAATTCCTGGGTACCTTCAGGCTGAGTCCCTGCAGCGCGTTCACGCCTTTGTAAGTCTTGGTTAACTCTTGCGTGTCGATTACATGTCCATTGGATGTGTTCATTTCGATTCATCTCCTTTCCTACTATTCAGGTTAATCAGCCCCCATGTATGGATAGAAAATTTTTTCAACGTCTTCGTCTTCATAACGAAACCTCTTTTTCTATTGGTCATCCACCGAAATAGTCTTGCACGAAGCCAATGGTATCCAATAGAGCATGCGCGATGATCACAGGCCACAGATTGCGTCGTACGGTCAAGAATGCCGCCCCAAACAGAAGACCCACTGCAGTAATTCGAATTACGCCCCCCAGCCCTTGATACGTGTGAGCCAGTCCGAAGATGATTGCGCTGCCAACCAAAGAAATCACCCAGGCGAGCTTCGTCTTATTCCCCTGGAGATCAACGAGCCGGTTCATCAGGTAGCCGCGCCATAAGAGCTCCTCAAGGAATGCAGCCGTAAACCATGCAGCGACCATGTTGAGGATCAGATTAGGCAAATTGCCCTGCAAAATATCAAAGCGGCTGTTGTCCGCCTGTGGGATTGGGAAAGCGGCTGTGATAAGCGGCATAAGAAAGGTGAACGAAACGATGATGGCGACAGTTACGCCAATGCCCATCAAGATTGTACGTCCCCAGCTCTTTGGCCGCGCCAACCCGAAGTCGCTCCAGGTACTACCTCGTATTTTCGACACAACCCAAAAGATCGCTATAGTGACTACCAGGCCCAGATTGACAAGAGGTCCCGCCAGCAAGTAAAGTTCACCACCAAGTGGAACAAAGTCGTCACCACCCAATCGATCGCTCATTATCAGGAGTACATACAATGGAACAAACACAACCGCGATTTCCAGCAAGATAGCGAGCTTGTTTGTTCGTGACAACTCACCAAATTTTTCTTGAAATAGTGTTTGGTCTTTCATTTTCTTTCTCTCCTTTTTGAAATAGAAATGAATTGATGTGAACACAATATCAGTTTGCCGGGTGGAGTGTCGGCC
>DASTFG010000378.1:0-4559 GCA_035708785.1 Anaerolineales bacterium | reverse complement strand
TCGTAAAGAATGGCGCGCAGCTGCCGCTGGGTCATGTAGGGAGAGGGACTGACGGAGAAATAGAGATCCTCCTCACCCGTGGAGACCAGCGGCATGTCGAAGGTGCTGAATTTGTCGAAGCCGATGAAAATGCTCACCGGCGGCAGTTCTTCACCGTAGTACTTTCTGATCAGCGATCCTTTATCCGGGACCGCGTTATGGGCCAGGTAGTGCTCCACGGAAAGCCGTGCGATGGTCTCTGTGGGCTCGTCTGCAAACACGCCAAAAAAGAGTCGAGAACCCGAGTGACCCTTTGTCAGCTCCGTGACCTCGTAGATGGATTTCAAGGCGTACTCATAGGGTGTGCCGCCCAGGACGTCACGGTAATCGCCATAGAAGCGGACCCTCACACTGTATTCCTCGTAGAACCTGCGGTAATTCGGATCGGTGGCGGTACGGACCAGGCCATCAATGCCAACGCGCCGGGTGTATTCATCACCGCGCTGCATGAGCTCCCGCCCGAACACGGGCGCCAGGATGGTGTCGATCCCATGGTCGAACAGCAGAGAGCACAGTTCGACATGGTTTTTGATCGAGGCCTCCATATAAGCTTCGAAGAAGTCACTGCCGATCGCATCGCCGTGCTCGAGCATGAACCAGCGCCTCGTCCCGTTGACCGGAAAGGCGCAGACCTGTTGACCCGCCGCCCTTACAAGCGCGGCAACTTCATCGGTGGGGAGTTGCTGGAAATGCTCAACGGGAATCATCGGTCTCTCCGGACGCGCGGCAGCGGGCGGGTCCGTTCGCAGGCTTCCCTGATCACGCTGACCTATTCGGCTGCCGCCAGCCGCTTGGCAGCGCGGGAGGCAACGCCGGCGATCGTCACCATGGCATGGTTCGTGTCTTCCAGGTGCAGTCCCATCCTGCGCTTTACATCGTACGCGCCGCTGCCAAAGCGGACGAGACGAACCCCATGCGCAAATGCCTCTTCCAGCGCCGTATAGAGCAAAAGGAAATACCCGGACGGTACATCGTCCTCCAGGCCCAGCGCCGTGGCAAGCTGGAATCTGTTATCGCGTACAACGGCGCCGCAGCCGACCAGCTTTTCATCCTTGCGGATCTCTAGCCAGGTGCCGTCGATCATGGAAAAGTTCTCCAGCAGGCCGCGCATCCATGGGTTTGGCGCAGAGCCGTGCCAGATCGAAACGTTCCTGATAAGGGTCAGAGCGGCCTCTACATCGGGGACGGTTTTGTGTCTGGTGAGGACCAGCCCAAACTCTTCCGCTTCACGCAGACTGCGCTTGTAATGCTGGCGATCCTTCTTGTTGCCCGCCTTGAGATAGTCCTCGAAGCTTTCCCACTCCATCGGCATGTAGGTTCCGGGCCCCGAAACGGTGATTGGCTCGAATCCTGCCGGCCAACCCGGATAACGGAGCTGCTCGCTGAGAAGATAATCGAAGACGAGGAATGAGCACCTTTGACGCTTGAATTCCTGGTAGGCAGCCTGCGCCAGGACGTTCAGCGCTTCGTCACGAAGCGGCTCGCCGGGCAAGAGCAGGGCAGAGGTATCGGCCAGGGGCGACCGGCAGACGAGCAGGGGCCGGCGTTTGAGGATGGAGGCCATAAAGCGGCGCGCGACCGCGGGCAGGGGAAGAGGCTCGTTTTTTACCTTGAACAGAGCCGCGCTGGCGATTGGGGTATCTCCCTCCCAGGCGATCAAATAAGTGGGCGGCGAGTCCGCCATGGCGCGCTCGCCGAACTGGTACCAGCGATGGCTCTGGAACCCGCGCCCGGCCACAATCCGGTCCCAGATCTCGGGGTCGATTTCTCCGATGCTGTTAAATACTCGGACGTCTAATCTGCTCATATCTGCTCCTGCAACTCTATTTTACATTAGCCCGTAAGAAACTGAGCCTGTACCGGAACGCGCCTTGCAAAAATGTAAACTCGATCCCGCCAATTGTATAATGAAAAAGGGAGTACCGGCCGTGGAAAATTATACCTTTCGCCTCAAACCGGGGCAGGACTTATTCGACTCGATCGAAGCCTTCAGGCGCCAAAAACAAATTCGGGCAGGCTGTCTGCTGAGCGGTGTTGGAAGCCTGTCGTACGTTACCCTTCGCCTGGCAGTTCGCGACTTTTATTCCGAGTTCGACGGGCGCTTCGAGATCGTTTCTATGACGGGCACCGTCTCGGTGTAGGGTTCGAATCTGCACATTGGTGTTGCAGATAAAGAAGGCCGGATGCTTGGTGGGCATCTGGCATCGGGGTGCAGGAAGGATCTATACGACGGCTGAGATCGCGGCGTTCCATAATGTTATCTATAAGCGCGAGTTCGCCGAAGATTCGGGATACGATGAGTTGGCAGTTTACGATGCAGCGTGATCTTTCAACATGGCCAAAAATTCTTCCTGGTTTCTGACGGCACGTCTGAACCCAAGCCTTTTGCCCAGCCGGGTGAGCTGCGGCGGGTCTACGTAAGTGGTCGCCAGACCTTCATCCTGATCGAGCACCTCATTTGTTTTTCCATCCAGCAGGACCTTCCCCTGCGCCATGGCGATCAATCGCGCAAAGTTCTCGGCGCAAAAATCGATGTCATGTGAGATCGTGATGAGCGTCTTGCCACGTTCGTGCAGAACTTTGATCACATTGGCGATGCGCGCAATACTGATTGCATCCTGTCCGGTTGTAGGCTCATCGAAGACCACGATGGGGGTGTCCATGGCGATGACCGATGCTAAGGCGACCATCTTGCGCCAGGTGGGGGATAGGTCGTAGGGATTCGTCTCTGTTTTATCGGATAACCCGGTCATCCCCAGTGCATCCTGTACCAGACGCCGGACCTGCTCGCCGTCAAACCCGAGATTGCGCGGTCCGAATGCGACTTCCGTCTCCACATTCTTGGAGAATAACTGCTCATCCGGGTTCTGAAAAACATAACCGACCCTGTGGGCGAGCTGTGCAACGGGATGTTCCCTCGTGTCCCAATCGCCGACCCGGACCACGCCCGATGTTGGTTTCAGCAATCCGTTAAGGTGCTTGACCAGTGTCGTCTTCCCCGCACCGTTCTGGCCGACGATCGCAACCTGCTCGCCGGGGCCAATCTGCAACGAGACGCCCACCAATGCCTGTACACCCCCTGGGTAGGTAAAGTGCAAATCCCGGATTTCGATATCCAAGGTACCTATTCCCCTCTCCCTTTAGGAAGAGGGCCGGGGATGAAGGCAAGCGAGAATCCTTCAACTGCTTCCTCCAGCGTGACGGGCAGGCGAGCCTGCTTCCACAGCCCCAACTCCTGCGCCTTGCGCGCCACAGAAGTGTAGCGCGAGATCCCAAAACCACTTTCTTCCACGAGAGAGGATGCAAGCACTTCTGATGGAGCGCCTTCGAGTAAGATCTGCCCGTCTTTCAAGGCGACAACCCGGTCGGCGAATTGTGCGACCCACTCCACCTTATGTTCGACCAGTACAACCGTCATTCCCCGGTCCGCCATCCTGTGAATCACTCCGAAGACCTCCCTCGTCCCGATAGGATCCATCTGCGAGGTGGGCTCGTCGAGTACGAGGACCTTTGGCTGCATGACCAGGATGGAGGCCAGCGCAACGCGCTGCTGTTGCCCTCCGGAAAGCGAATAGGGAGAACGATCCGCTAATTCGCCGATTCCTGTCAATTCCATCACATCGCGCACACGCATCTCCATTTCGTCGCGCGGCACGCCGATATTTTCCAGACCGAACGCCAGCTCTTCGAAGACCGTAAACTTTGCGCCGCTGATCTGGTTGAACGGATTCTGAAAAGCCAGCCCCACACGAAGCACCCATTCATCCAGGGTGGACTGGCTGGAGTCCAATCCGGCGATTCTCACCGAACCTGTGAGCTCACCCTTGAAAAAGTGGGGAACAAAACCTGCCAATGTATAGCATAGTGTCGATTTACCCGCGCCGTTTGGCCCGACAACAGCCACGAACTCACCCTCATCAATCTGCAGATTGATGTTTTTCAGGACGGGCGCATCCGTGAGCGGATATTTGTATGTGACGTCTTGCAGGTCTACGATAGCCATAATCGGACGGTGAATGAGGTGATGACAAGGATCAGCAATAACCAGCGAACGACCTGATCCAGGCTGGAATCGGGGATTTCATGTAAGGAGGTTTTGGGACGGGTAGAGGTGAAGCCGCGCGCTTCGATCGCGATCGCACGTTCCTCCACCTCCACCAGGGAGCTGAAGATGAGGGGTCCCACCAACGGAACGATCGCGCCGGCCCTTTTTAAAAAGCTGCTTTGCGTGTCCAGTCCGCGGGCGCGCTGGGCGGCGATGATCGTCTGCGCCTTCGCCTGCATCTGGGGGATGATCTGAAGCGAAGCGATGATCACATAGGCGAACTGGCCTGGCAGGCCCCGGCGGGTGAGGTCAGACATCAATTCGCTGGGATGAGTGGAAAGCAGAAGGATTGTGAACGACGAGACCATCACCGCAATCCGGGTGGCGTTCCGAAGAGCCAGGCGAGCGGATAGCTCTGTGACCTCCAGCCCGAAGATTTCGAAAACAATCGTTGACTCGCCGGGCAGGAACAGCG
>DASTFG010000377.1:0-14244 GCA_035708785.1 Anaerolineales bacterium | reverse complement strand
AGGAGAGACCTTCAGTCCATGCTTCGCCAAGACAATGTAATCGTATTTTGCATTGTGAGCGATCTTGCCGATCTTCGGATTCGTCAGCGGTCCCCTGAGCGCGGCAAGAACCTGCTCAAGCGGCAGGTTTGTCCCGGCCTGATGGCCAATCGGAATGTAATATCCTTCTCCTTCCCTCATGGCCAGTGAAATGCCGACGATTTCGGCTCTCATTTCCTCGGTGGATGTCGTCTCGGTGTCGAAGGAAATCACCTCGGCCCGGTTGAGCTCGTTTACAAGCTCGCCCAGTTTTTCGGGCGTGTCCACGGTATGGGCTTTGATGCTTGACTCAACCGGGAGAGCAACCATCGGCTGCGGCTCGTCTCCAAACATGGACATCTGCTCTCCCGCTTTTGGAACCCCAGATGCACCAGCAACGACCGCGGCCTCTTTACCGGCCAAACGCTCCAGGGTTTTGAGAAGCGAGCGGAATTCCAGCTCCCTGAACATGGATTCGACGGACACAAGGTCCAGATCCTGCGCCTTCGCATGCTCGAGGTCAAACTTCACATTGAGATCGGTCTTGATCTGGGCGAGGTCGCGGCTCACATAAGCGATCTCTTTGTTCAGCTCGAGCTTGGTCCTCCAGCGGTTTTCAACCTGGTCGATATTTTGATAAATGTTGTCGAGCGTCTGGAATCTTTCGAGTAGTGAGATGGCAGTCTTTTCGCCGATGCCTGCCACGCCGGGGATATTATCGGATTTGTCGCCGACCAGGGCTTTGTAATCCACAACCTGACCGGGGCGGACGCCGAGCTTTTTGATGACGTCCTCATCGTTTACATAGTTCTGGTCGTCGCCTGCCAGATAGACGGCGGTACGCTCATTGACAAGCTGCAGCAGGTCGCGGTCCCCGGTGATGATCTTGACGCCGAGGCCCTGATCGACGGCGATCCTCGCAATGGAGCCAAGCACGTCATCGGCTTCATAACCCTCCAGCTCCAGGCGCGGGATGTTGAACGCGTCGAGCATCTGGCGGATCCGCCCGATCTGGGGGGTGAGGTCGTCGGGCATCTTGGCGCGTGTCCCTTTGTAGGCGGGGTAGATCTGGTCCCGAAAGGTCCTGCCGGTATCGAATGCAACGGCGAGGTAATCGGGCTTCTCATGTTCGAGGATGCGCAGCAGCTCCCGCGCGAATCCGTAGGTGCCTGCAGTCGGTTCGCCTTTCGAGCTTTGCCAGCGCGCGCTGCCTCCACCTGCGGTCAATGCAAAATACATGCGATAGGCGAGTGCGTGTCCATCAATCAGGTAAAGTGTAGGGGGCATATAAGTATCCGGTGGTCAATGGTTCCTGCGCATTAAGCGGTTAAAAAATGAACGCGGGGTAATTATACTCCGCGCTCATCAGGTCACTGGTAGGAGCAGCCTGATCCTGGAAGTGATTGTATTTACATTCTCTGCTGCGAATATCCCTGGCGCGTGCGGGTCTGCTTGATGTAGTCTTTCACCAGCTGTGGGGGATGGGGTTGTGTCCCGCCCATGATCAGGTAACCTGGCGCCCAGAAATCACCGGACGGGTTTTCCTTTTTCATCCGCGTAAATTCGGAGAAAATCCTTTCGGAGGTCTGCTGGCGGACGATGCGCATCAGGTAACCGGGAGAGGTTGCCGGCGGGACGTTGACCACCCACTGGACATACTCGGGGCGGACGGCCAGATATTCCAGGCGCCATCCAAAGGCAATGCAGATCTGTGGGAGCCACTCCGATAAGCGGTCTGAAATATCACCGGTCAGGTAATGAGAGCTAAAGCGCGGCACCAGCAGACAGGCATACGTCAAATTATAGAGGCCGGGGGCGATCGGCTCGAGCATCACACGGCTGGCGACTTCCGTAATCGAATGGGGGCGAGTCTCATCCAGCTCTCCGGGCATCGGCCTGCGGATGGGAGTTTCGGGACGCGGGCGAGATGGGGAAGGCATGGTGGCATCGAAGTCCTCGATGGGGCGGGACTCAACGGTCTGATCGTTATCCTGGTTCGCCATGAGCAAATCGTTGACACGGACAGCAGGCGAGCTCTCGCGGCTGTATCTGTTTGGCAGCGAGGCGGACGGACGCGTGCTCCACTCCTCCTCATCGGATAACGAGAGCATTTCCCGGTCCGGGGTGGGAGGCGGGACATCCGAAAGGATCTCCGAGATGTCCGGGAGCTCAAGATCCGGGTCGCTCTCATCTTCCCACATCTGTGTGGGCACGTCATAGGAGGCGGGGACTTGTTTCCGTTGTTCGAGGTCCGATTCTGCTCCATCGGAAACCGGCGTCGACAGCAAATTGACCAGTTGCCCGGCCTGAGTCCGGATTGTGCTGAAGGGCGTTTCCGCATCGAAGACGAGTGCGAGGACCACATCGTTGGCGAGGCGAGTGGCATACAGCATGTGCTCGGCTTTCGTCGCCTCCAGGCGGACAAAGCGCAGCAGGTCACTGCCTTTTTGCCCGTCCCAGTGACGGGTGATGGTCAGCGCCAGCTCCTTTGCTGCCCCCTGAGAGAGCTGGCCGGCATAGGCCCACAGATGATCTCCACGCGTAATCAAAGCTGCCTGTGCGGAGGACTCCAGTGTGAGACGGGTCAGATGCTGCGCGGCTTTGGTTGGATCCTGCAACCAGGGCAGTCCCTGATCGGCTGTCTGGACTGCGCGGGGGTCTTGTCCTTTGGATTGCTTAGGAAGGCGGGGAGAATTATTGTTCAGCATATTTAATACATCCGGTAGATGATATGGTTTGTGCAACAGCGTCCACGGCCGGATTTCATCCAGTGCGGGGATCGAATCTTCATTAGAGAACAGGACCAAATCGATATTCGCATTGAGCATCCGCAGAGCTCGCCCGATTTCCACCACGACCTTGTATCCAAGCTCCATATCCAGAAAAGCAAGCGTGCAGTTTCCTTCATCGGCGCGCACGACCGCTTCACCTTTTCCTCTGGCGACATGCAGGCGGTAACCCTCCCGTCCTAATCCCTGGAGGAGCACTTTGGCAAAGTAGGTATCTGTAGTTACGAGCAGCAGATCCTTGGCCATTCCCGCCCAGTGTATCATGGCAGGGATGCATAAGCAAGCATGAGTTCAAAATTTCCTTACAAAGCTGTAGGTGAATTGTAATTAATTTGTATAGTCAACTTGATTTTCGTTCCTTTTTATGCTATCAATAGGAAAAATTTCACGAGGGTTGAATGCACCGAGAACGAGTTTCTGAAAATGTTTTCTGGTTCCAAAGTGAAGTCTATGCCCAGGTCACTGCGGGCGTGGTGGCCGGACCCCAATGGGCGGTGGTGATCGATACCCTGGCTTTGCCCGATGAAACGCTCAGTATGCGGGAATTCATCGAACATGAGTTGAATGTGCCTGTCCGCTATGTGATCAATACGCATTATCATGCCGACCATACTTGGGGAAACTGTTTCTTCCCGGGGGCAACGGTCATCGCGCACGAACGCTGTCGCGAACTTCTGGAGGAACGGGGGGTGCCCTCGCTGGAGGCTGCCAAACGGCAAAATCCGGCTTTACGCCAGGTAAAGATCGTTCTCCCCCAAATGTTCTTTTCGGAAGGCGAAGTCACCCTACGCGTCGGCAAGAAGAATCTGATCATTTCCGTTGCACGCGGTCACAGCCAGGATGGGATCGCTGTGCTGGTAGAAGAGGACCGCATTATGTTCGCCGGGGATGCTTTCATGCCCCTGCCCTACATCGTTGATGGCGATGTCGATGAGAGCATGGCAACCATCAAGAGCATGGGGCGTATGGGCCTTGAAAATATCGTTCAGGGTCATGGCGACGTGATCCTGCGCGGCGAGATCGATGCCGCGGTCAAGGAAAATTTGACGTATCTTTCCGCCATCAAGAAGTCCGTCAAAGCCGCCTCACGGCGCAAGAATGCCGAGGAGCTTCTGGAGAATATCACGCTTGAAGACTGTGGCAAGAGCCGCGTTTACCTGGGAGGACTGGCACAAACGCTGCATGAGCGGAATCTGCGTGGTTTGCTTCAGCAGATGAGCCGGCCGGAAAAAGCTCTCACCTAGACTCCGCTATTGATTCGATTCCCCCTGCGCCTCTTTTCTGGCCCTGAGCCAGCCATTCAAGCTGTACTTGACAATTCGTTCATTTCCCGAAATGAGTTTCTTGATGTTGGGACGCAAGGCCCAGAGCAGCAGGATCTGGGCAATCACGCCATACCAAATGTCGATCGGATCTTGAAGCCCCAGCGAAGCGCGTATGGCAAACACAACGACCACAACCAGGCCGATCGTCATGGTTGTCACCGAAGCAATGCCAAGCGTAAACCAGACCAGAGCTCCGGCCAGAACGACGATCGGAAACATCGGCAGCCACAGGCCCATCGCTCCGCCGAGGGCCGGCGCGCCGCCCGCGCCACCCCGCAGGCGTAGGGCTCCATCTTCGTCTCGTTCGATTAAAAAGATGGAATGATTGTGTCCGAGAATGGCCGCAACCGGAGCCAGAATATGGATGAGATGATTCCCAGGGCTGAGAGTCTGCGCGATCCACACGGCCAGTGCACCTTTTAATACATCCAGGGCAGCGGTGAGCAAACCCGCTCCGAGACCCGCAGCCCGCACTGCATTGGTTCCACCTGTGCGCCCGCTTTCCACTTTTCGGATGTCTTTCCCTGTTTTGAGTTTGACGATCAATAGACCAAAGGGGATAGAGCCTAAAATATAACCGATGATCACGGCCCCGATATCAAACAAAAACTGCATTCTTGCTCTCCTCTGGTGAATGGTCTACCAGTGGAAACACAGGGAAATCCAGATGGTTTCTCTACTCGGTGATCTGTAAGCATACTTCACTGGCTTTGCCACTTTCGATCCAGAAGCCGCGTGCCTGCCAGCCATCCCCGAGCCGCGACCAGATGATGTGGACAACCTCGTAAGCCGCCTCTGCGATGTCGGTCGCGGAGGCCGTTTCCGGCCCCGCGGGATGCGAGTGGAAGATGCCCAGCAGGTCGAGCCCATTGGATTCGATCCAATCGAACGCCTTGAGCTGCTCATAGGGATCCATGACGAATCGCACCGGACTTTGTGCCTGATTCCGCACCCCGATGACTTTTTCCACCCGATGATTGATCCCGGCCAGAAGCCCGCAGGCTTCCAGGGGAATGTGACTCTCGACGTAATGGAGCATCTCCTGCCAATATTTTTTCTGGATAGTCAATTGTCGCATCATTCTATCGGATGACGATCGCCAGCCCCCAGCACAACACGGTAGCAGCGGCGGGTTCAAGTGCTGCGCGTCGTGCAGGCAAATCCTCGCTCAGATTGATTGCCAGGTTGGTCAACCCGTACAAGGGACCGACGAGCATCAGCCCGAACTGGATCGGGGAGAGAGGCCAGTAGTTCAGGCCTGCCGCGATCTGAACACAAACGAATCCGATGCCAACTGCCCACGGATATTCCCAGCGTCCGCTCAGCCGCAGGTGCAGGATGCGCAGACTGGCAAGCGCCGCAGCCAGAAACAGAGCGGGAAGCACGAGAAAGAGGCGCGCATCGCTGTAACGCAGGGCAACTGTGAGGATAAAAAAGAGCGTATAGGAGATGGCAGTCAGCCCTGCCATGGCGGTGGCGTAATACGGCGCGCCCGGGTCTACAACAATGTACTCTGCCAGGAATACAAAGAAGAGGAACGCGCCGCCGATCCCGAAACCGATCCACCACGCGATGCCGTCGGGGAGAATCGTCAGGGGCACGCCGATGACAAATGTGGTGAGCGTGGGCAGGATCCACCACTGGAATGTGGGCCGTCCGTCCAGGGAGGGGTGGCCCCGCAGCAGCCAATCCATGCCTGTGGCCGTCAGCCCTGCCGTGAGCAGGCTCATGGCGGTGGACATGTTCAATGGAAGGGAGAGAAAAAATCCCGGTAACTGGATCTCGAGGCGGAATTCGGGAGAGCGGATCAGATTATTGAGAGCAAAAGCAAGCAAGACCGTGGAGGTCAGAACGCCGATCCGGTCGGAGTCTGGCAGATATTTCTGCTCGTTCATGTGTGCATTGTACCTGTCCCGTAAGCGAATGCCAAGATGGGCCCGGTATGGTAGAATCAAGGGGTTATGAACGTGCAGAAACTTGGAGCGCTTCCACCGCCGCCCGGGGTGATTGGCTCGCTCAGGGCCGGGTTTCAGGCTGTTTCCAGTCATGTAGTTCTGATTTTGTTCCCACTGGCGCTGGATCTGTGGCTCTGGTTAGGCCCGCGCTTGAGTGTGGAAAATCTGCTGGGTCCGTACCTTAAATTCCTGTTCGACCAGGCGCGCAGGGGGATGGCCTCTCCCGCCGATCTTCAGAGGATTGCGGATGCCCAGGTGCTGTTTACGGAGGCGCTGGAACGATTCAATCTTGTCAGCCTGCTGGGCAAGTTGCTGATGTTTCCCATCGGTGTTTCCAGTCTGCTAGCCGGGACCATGCCCGTCGCGACCCCGTTCGGGGAGCAGATGATTCTCCAGGTGCCCTCACTGCCAGTCTTGATGCTTTTTGCATTCTTCCTGATCCTGATCGGCTGGATCTGTGGAGGCTTCTACTTCCGCTGGGTATCGGGAGCCGCTTTAGGCGGCGCGAAACGAGAAGCGGGCATCAGTCCTGTATGGGCCATTGCCCAGACCCTTCTCCTGTCTGTGATCTGGTTCATCGGCCTGATGATGATCATTGTGCCGGTTCTGTTCATCCTGACCATTCTTGCGCTGATCAGCCCGGCGCTGGCGAATGGAGCGATGTTTATCCTGCTGATGCTGTCCTTCTGGCTGATCGTCCCGCTGTTCTTTACGCCACACGGGATCTTTGTGCGCCGGCAGAACGCTTTCCATTCGGTTTTTTCCAGCATGTGGATGATACGCTTCACCCTGCCGACCAGCGGCATGTTTGTGTTGATTGCATTTATCCTCCACCGCGGTCTGAATTACCTGTGGAGTGTACCGCCAAGTGATTCCTGGATGATGGTGGTTGGAATGGCCGGGCATGCTTTTGTCACAACGACATTGCTGGCGGCAAGTTTTGTCTATTATCGAGATATGAATGCGTGGCTGCAGACTGTTTTTGAAAGGGTCAAACAGGCTGCACCAGGTCGACAAGTATAGTAATTCTTTAATTCTATTCATTCCCATTGAGATGGGAATCTTTGGAGGCTTTTGTGGCAAATCAGAATACGGTTGCAAATTATGATGCGAGCAGTATTCAGGTCCTGGAAGGTCTTGAGGCAGTTCGCAGACGCCCGGGTATGTATGTGGGTGGTACCGATATCAAGGCTTTGCATCATCTGGTCTATGAGGTTGTAGATAATGCGATCGATGAGGCACTGGCCGGTGCCTGTACACGGATCGATATTACGATCCATCCTGACTCCAGTGTCTCAGTCGTAGACAATGGACGAGGCATTCCCGTCGGGATGCACCCGCAGATGAAAAAGTCCGCGCTGGAAGTTGTGATGACAACACTGCACGCGGGCGGTAAGTTCGGTGGAGGCGGCTATAAAGTCTCCGGCGGTCTGCACGGCGTGGGTGTCAGCGCGGTCAATGCTCTCTCTGAGTGGTGTGAGGTCGAAGTGCGCGTGGATGGCCAAATCCATTACCAGCGCTATGAGCGCGGCTACCCCAAAGCACCGGTCAAAGTCATCGGCAAGACAAAAGCAGGCGATACCGGTACCAAGGTCACGTTCAAGTATGACCCCCAGATCTTCAAGGAAGATAATATCGATTACCGCTTCGACACCCTGGTCCAGCGCTTCCGCGAGATGGCATTTGTGACCCGCGGCGTCACGATCAAGTTCGTGGATGAGCGCAGCGATCGCGAGATGACCTTTTACTTCGAGGGCGGGATTACTTCCTTTGTTCGCTACTTGAACCGCAACCGCGCAAATCTGCACCCGGTGGTGCATGTGGAAAAGGATATCGACGCCATTGGGATCGAGGCCGCGATCCAGTATACCGATGCCTACACCGAGTCGGTCTATTCCTTCGCGAATACCATCAATACCGTCGATGGCGGAACCCACCTGACCGGCCTGCGCTCCTCACTAACACGTGTTATCAACGACTATGCGCGCAAGAACGGCCTGCTCAAGGATGCCGACCCGAACTTCTCGGGCGACGATACCCGTGAGGGCCTGACGGCCATCGTCTCGATCAAGCATCCTGACCCGCAGTTTGAATCGCAGACCAAGGTCAAGCTGATGAACCCAGAAGTCCAGACCTATGTGACCCAGGTGGTGGGCGAGGCCTTTTACACGTTCCTGGAGGAGAATCCGCAGGCAGCCAAGGCGATCATCGCCAAGTGTCTGACCTCCGCCCGGGCCCGCGACGCCGCCCGCAAAGCGCGTGACCTGGTCATCCGTAAGTCGGCTCTGGAGTCGCTGACTTTGCCCGGCAAACTGGCAGATTGCTCCGACCGCGATTCGTCGAGGACGGAACTGTATATCGTGGAAGGTGACTCGGCAGGCGGCTCCGCCAAGCAGGGACGTGACCGCCACTTTCAGGCGATCCTGCCCCTGCGCGGCAAGATCATGAACACCGAGCGTGCCCGGCTCGACAAAATCTTATCCAGCAATGAAATCAGGGCCCTGATCTCTGCGCTTGGGACAGGCATCGGAGATAACTTCGATATCGAGGGTCTGCGCTACGGGCGCGTGATCATCATGACCGACGCCGATGTGGATGGAAGCCACATCCGGACCCTCCTGCTGACCTTCTTCTTCCGCTATATGCCGCAATTGATCGAGGATGGGCACCTGTACATTGCCCAGCCTCCGCTGTACCGAATTGCATACAAGAATCAGGTCAAGTACGCCTACACTGAAAAGGAGAAGGACAAGATCGTCAGGGAGGTGGGCGAGAAGGCAAGCCTGCAGCGCTATAAGGGTTTGGGTGAAATGAACCCGGCCCAGCTCTGGGAGACGACCATGAACCCCGAGAACCGGACCCTGCTCCTGGTCACGATCGAAGACGCGGCTGAGTCCGATCGCACATTCGACATGCTGATGGGCGACGCGGTGGATCCCCGGCGCAAATTTATCCAGACCCACGCGAAAGCGGTCCGAAATCTGGATATTTAATCCGTAAAAAATTGTCGTCCCGAAGGTTTGAACGATTAGGGCAAGTATTCGAGGAAACCTTCGGGACGTTCATTTTAAGCCTCAGCCGCTCAGGCTGGTTGGCAGTGCCCTTCGGAATGTCTGTTCTTGAAGCTACTGGACGTAGTGCTTTGTCATGAAAGTACCATAGTCGTTTACAGGATAAGGTGTAAAATTTCGTAAGAGCGGATCTGAATCCGTGCTCTGCTTGTGGAAGAATGTACCAGGCTTACCGTATTAATACAGCTTTGAACAAAGCCATACAGGTCATTGTCCTTGGTTACCAGGGCGTGGCGGCTGTGGTTTTCGTGCTGTCCCTTTGGTTTGCCTTTGACTGGTTGAGGACTCCATTCATTGGCGGATTTTTCGAGCAGACGATGGTGCTGAACGGTTCAGGGACGAGCGAAGCGGGGAAGCAGTGGGCTTTATATGAACAGGGATTTGGGCTTGGCGACCAGCTCATCGCGGTGGAAGACCGCCCCATTTCTAACGCGAATGACCTGAAGAGCGCCCTTAGTTCTTTCCCGAATGGTGAGAGCTTACCGGTCACGCTTCGAACGTTGGATGGTGAGACCAGGACGGTCGAGGTGACGCTTCAGCCTTTCCCCCTTGGGGACAGAATTACCTATGTTTTCATACCGGCAGTCCTGAGCTTTGTGTTTTTGGCGATGAGCCTGTGGATCTTTGGCTTGCGCCGCACGGAGCCAGCCGGCCGCGCTTTTTCGATGATGGCTGCCTCGCTGGCGATCGGGATCGGCTCTCTTTTTGACTTATATACAACGCATCACTTTGCGTATATCTGGACCATGGCTGTTGCCCTGTCCGGCGGCGCGCTGATCGATCTTGCACTGGCCTTTCCGCAGGAGGCCCGCTTCGTGTTCGGCCGCCCCTACCTAAGATGGTTCGGGTATGCCGCCGGCATCGTTTTGGCTTTCAACGCCTATTTTACGCTTTATGATTTTGCAAATCCGATCGCTTACTTCGATGCCTGGCGGATCATTTACATCTTTGTAGGCCTTTCGGCCCTGTTCTATTTCACTGCATTGATCTATCGTGCATATGTTTCCGACTCGCCGGTAGTCAAGAGCCAGGCAAGGACCATCTTGTTTGGAGCCCTGCTTGCGTTTGGTCCGGTCGTATTCTGGTTGTTGTACTCCTCGCTGAGAAATGCAATGGGCGGACCGGGTGCTTCCCTCCCATTCAGCCCGTACCTTCTGGTTCCGTTGTTTCTTTTTCCGCTGGTCAACGGATATGTAATCCTGCGTTTCCGTCTCCTGCGCACCGATGACTGGGTGCGCCAGGGACTGGTTTACTCCGCGCTGACGATCCTTGTCGTCGCCTCCTATGCCTTGCTGGTCAGCGGATTGGGCACGATCCTGAGCTCGGTCTTTGCGGTGACGATGCCATCGAACAACCCATATCTGATTGGTGGCCTGGTCTTTTTGATCGCGGTCCTGCTCGACCCCCTGCGGACGCGTTTGCATAGCCTGGTGGACAGCACGTTCTTCCGCGGACAGCGGGCGTACGAAGACCGCCTGCGAGCCTTCAGCCGTGACCTGACCAGCGCACTGGACCTGAGCAGCATTGGGCGCGTGCTGCGACAGCAAATTGCAACCAGTCTGGTGCCTGACCGCTTGCATATTTATACGTATGACACTTTGAACGATCAGTATGTCGCGCTGGCCGACGGCGATGGCCGTCCAACCAGCGACATTCGTTTCTCGTCAAATAGTCCACTGGTGCAGTATTTCAAAAAGGAAAACATTCCGCTGTACCTGGATACGATCAACCCGCCCACCATTCTGCGGGGCGATGAAGCCCGTCTGACACTGCTGGGGGCGCGGCTCTTTATCGCCTTGCCGGGTGAGGATAAGCCTGTCGGGTGGCTGGCCCTCGGCACACCGCTTTCCGGCGGGGTGTACACGCCCAAAGATCTGGATTTTCTCGATAACCTCGCCGATCAGGCGTCCGTTGCGATCGCGCGGGTCCAGACCGTGATCGACCTGGAACGCCGCGTGCAGGAGATGAACGCACTGACGCGGGTTTCCCAGGGGGTGAACGTGACACTCACATTTGACGATGTCCTGGAGCTGATCTTCGCGCAGTCGACTCTGATCATCCCCTCTTCTCTTTTTCATATCACGCTGTACAACAAAGCAGGGAATTATTTCTATTACGGCTTTTGCGTGGAGGATAACGAACGGATGACCGGAAGTGAGAATCGTCCTCTGCCCCCCAGCTTGGGGCTGGGCCAGGAGATCATCCGGACGGGACGGCCGATCCTCACGCAGGATTACATGCGCGAGTGCCGGGCTCGCACCATCACGCCGGCCGCGCAGGGCATTTATGCATGGATGGGGGTACCCCTCAACGCCGGGGCAGAGACCATGGGCTCCCTGAGTGTCGGGAGCGATGATGCGACAGTGACGTACACGCGCGCTCAGCTCGACCTGCTGCAAGCCATTGCAGACCAGACGGTGGGCGCCATCGTAAAAGCCCGCCTCCTGCAGGAGA
This sequence comes from Anaerolineales bacterium, assembly GCA_035708785.1. Lineage (GTDB taxonomy): Bacteria > Chloroflexota > Anaerolineae > Anaerolineales > Villigracilaceae > Defluviilinea. The sequence goes on along the minus strand of DASTFG010000377.1, from coordinate 2,632 downwards.
CCGAACAGCGCGCTCACCAGCTCTCCACGCTGAATGAGATCACCCGCCAGCTGACATCTACGCTAGAGCAGGAGCCACTGCTGCAGAACATCCTGGAGAACGCTGTCAACATTTTGAACTGCGAAGCGGGAACCCTGTTTCTGGTGGATGAGCAGACCGGCGAATTGATCTTCCGGGTGATGGTCGGACCTGTCTCGAGCAACCTGCTTGGCCAGCGCCTCCCGGCGGGAACCGGCATCGTAGGCCGGGCGGTGCAGGCGCGCGTCCCGATCATCGAGAACGATGCGCAGCGATCAGCCGCCCATTTTGAGGGCGCCGATAAGCAGACCGGTTTTGTCTCGAAGTTCCTGCTGGCGGTGCCGATGCAGATCAAGGACCGTGTGCTCGGCGCGATCGAGGTCATCAACCGGCGCGATGGGCTGCCTTTCGTGAAAGACGATCAGAACCTCCTGACTGCCTTTGCGGGGCAGGCCGCGGTTGCTATTGAGAACGCGCGCCTTCTGGCTCTTACAGATCAGGAGCTTGCCGATAAGGTCGAAGAATTACAGGTCATGGGTCGGATTGTCCGCGAGCTGAATGCCAGCCTGGAAGTCGCGCGTGCGATGCGCACAACACTGGAGTGGGCCATGCGCCGGTCGAATGCGGAAGCCGGGCTGATCGGCATGATCGAAGACGGGCACCTGCGCTTGATGGCACAACAAGGGTACGACGATATACTGGCGCAAGAGCCGGGGTCGCGCATCCCTCTCGATCTGCCTGCACTTCGGTCGGCGATCGAGAGCGGGCAGCCCAACCAGATCTCTCTGGTCAGCAATGGGGCCAGGGGCATCCTGCCGAGCGCGCACACACAGATCATCGTTCCCATCCGCAGGGAAGTGCAGGTCATTGGTCTGCTATTGCTCGAAAGCACCAGCGACTCGCAAACCAACCTGGCGTTTCTCAACAACTTGAGCGACAGTGCTGCGATCGCCATAGCAAATGCACAGCTCTATGACGAGGTCCAGCGCGCCAACCTGGCCAAGAGCGACTTTGTTTCCTTCGTGGCGCACGAGCTGAAGAACCCGATGACCTCCATCAAGGGGTATACGGAGCTGCTCGCGGCCGGCTCGGTCGGCCAGATCAACGAGATGCAGACCAACTTCCTGGGCACGATCCGTTCCAACGTCGAGCGTATGTCTGCGCTTGTCTCGGACCTGAACGATAATGCCAAGATCGAAGCGGGCCGGCTGCGCCTCGACTATAAGCCGGTAGATATGGCGGATGTCGTCGATGAGGTCGTGCGTTCCACGCGGCGCCAGTTGGACGAGAAGAGACAGACGCTGGAGAGCCAGATCCCGGAGGAGCTGCCTGCCGTCTGGGCCGACCGGATTCGCGTCGGTCAGGTGCTGACCAACCTTGTCAGTAACGCTCACAAATACACGAGTGAGGGCGGGCACATCAAACTGGGAGCCGAAGTGACCGCCAATCAATGGGATCCGGAAGGCGCCCGGCAGGTGGTGCACCTGTGGGTGCGGGATAACGGCATTGGCATCAGCGTGGAGGATCAGGCGAAGATCTTCCAGAAATTCTTCCGCTCCGATGATACGAAGGCCCGCGAGGCGCCAGGAACAGGCCTGGGATTGAATATTACCAAAAGCCTGGTGGAGATGCAGGGCGGCCGCATCTGGTTCGACAGTGAATACAGAAAAGGCACCACCTTCCACTTCACTATCCCGGTGGCGGAGAGTTAAGCGGAATGGCCCTTACAGTTTCTATCGGGCAGACGCAGGCGCTCAACGGCCGCGAAGCGGGCTTGCAGGCCACTCATCATGCGTTGAATCGACTCGGTTCGGGCGCGCCCGCTTTCAGTTTCGTGGTTGCCTCGCATCAATACCAGGCGCGGGATGTGGCCAGCGGCGTCGCCAGTCTCCTGGGTGATACGCCGATGATCGGCTTTAGCAGTCCGGCAGGGTTGACAGGAGAAGGCATCCATCCCAACGCCGTGATCGTGATCCTGCTGGGGGGCGATATCCAGGCTGAGACGCACTGGATGCCGGGCTATGCACAGAGCGCGCGCGAAACCGGCGCCAGGCTCTTCCAGCAGGCCGCCGATCAAAGAGATGGCCGTGCACTGATCTTTTTTGCAGACGGCTTCAACGGGGATGCCGACCAGTTGTGCAATGCCATGTCGGACGGGATGCTCCCGCTGGCCGGCGCGCTCGCTTCGGGAGACCTGCACACGGGCCATTCCTACCAGATCGCGGGTCCCCAGACGGGATCCGGCGCGCTGGCTGCTGCGTTCCTGCGCGGCGACCTAAAGGTGGGAATCGGTGCTGCCCACGGGTGGAATCCTGTCGGCAGCCAGTTCCGGGTGACGCGCTCGCGCGGCTTCTGGCTGCGCACCCTGGACGGCCGTCCTGCCTCCGAAACCTATGCTCAGCTTTTCGGCTATCCTGCTCGGGATTGGGCCTTTCCTCCTCTCAGCCATCTGGCGCGGTTGTACCCACTGGGTGTGGAGCAGGGTGATGAGCTGGTCATCCGCGCCCCCATACGTGTGGAAGCGGACGGCAGTTTCCGGATGAACGCGCCCGTGCGGGATGGCGCAGATGCTTATCTGCTGGTCGGCAGCCGCGTCTCCTGTGAGACGGCTGCC
>DASTFG010000376.1:0-5895 GCA_035708785.1 Anaerolineales bacterium | reverse complement strand
GACATCAAATCTACCCAGCAAACAGACTTCCAGCATGAATGCCCTTTACCACTAATGCGGGCAAGTATAGCATTTCAAACAGGGAAAGACAATCGGGTATAGGGCAATCGCATCTAAATGGGATTGAAATGGGGTAAAAATGGCAATTGTGGAGGTTGCGATGCGGAAAAAGCCATTAGAAGCGATTGAAGAGCACTTTAGCAAAGTCACTGATCCGCGCGTGGATCGGACGAAAGAGCACAAACTAATCGATATGATTGGGATTGCCATTTGTGCGGTGATCTGTGGAGCCGAAGGGTGGACGGATATAGAGAACTTTGGCAATAGTAAGTTGCCCTGGCTGAAGACTTTTTTGGAGTTGCCGAATGGAATACCTTCACATGACACCTTCGGAAGGGTCTTCTCGCGGATTAATGCTCAAGAGTTTCAACGGGCGTTTTCTGAATGGGTCTGGGCTGTGAATGAGATTGTCCAAGGGCAAATTATCAATCTGGATGGTAAGCAATTGCGGGGCTCAAAGGATACAGTGTTGGGCAAACGGGCGATTTACATGGTGAGTGCCTGGGCGGAGGAAAACGAGCTCGTTCTGGGACAGCGCAAGGTAGAGGAGAAGTCGAATGAAATCACCGCGATCCCCGAATTACTCAAACTCTTGGCGCTTTCGGGCTGTATTGTGACGATTGACGCCATCGGCACGCAAACCAACATCGCCAGAACTATTATCGAAGCCGAAGCGGACTATGTCTTGAGCGTCAAAGAGAACCAAGGACACTTGTATGAGGATATCGCCGTCCTGTTTGGGGTAGATCAAGCCCAGAATTTCAAATACACCTCGCTGGAGTATGCCCAAACTACGAACAAAGATCATGGTCGCATTGAAGTCCGAGAATGCTGGAGCACCTCCAATCCAGAATACCTCAACCTCATTCGTGACCGGCAGGATTGGTTCGGACTCCAGAGCATTGCGATGGTAGCGGGGACACGGATCATCAACGACAAGCAAACCCGGCGGGTGCGTTTCTACATCTCCAGTTTGCCCTCTGATGCCGAACGCCTTCTGCACATTGTTCGCAAGCACTGGTCCATCGAAAATGAGCTGCACTGGGTCTTGGATCTCGCCCTGAACGAAGACCATAGTCGCGTTCGCAAAGATCAGGCTCCTGAAAACTTCGCTGTCCTTCGCCACATGGCTCTCAACCTCCTCAAGCAGGAGAAAACCGCCAAAGGTGGCATTCATGCCAAACAACTCCAAGCCGGCTGGAAAGAAGACTACCTCCTCAAAGTCCTTGCCGCAGGCAATTAAGATGCGATTGCCCTAGGGGAAACACATATCAAAATTTTTCTTCACACGAAACAAGAAGCCTGACCGAATCGGAAAATTGGCTCTTGACTTATTTCCGATTCTGCCTATAATCGGGCGAAATACCTTAAATCAGCATGAGTCCAATCCTCAGCCTCTCTCTTATTGTCATCCTGCTTGTAGTGGTCCTTATTATTAAGGATCTATTTCCGGTTAGGATGTCAAAGGTGAGAGCGAAGTAGCGACACCTAAGTTAAAAGCAAGAAGCCGCCTGACCGCAGGCGGCTTTTTTGTTTACCCTCACCCCCGGCCCCTCTCGCTGAGTGCTAGGCAATCGAAGCGGGGAGAGGGGAGCCAAGAGGAATTTATGCCTGACCTAAAAAAGAACAGTCACGCAATCACCACGGGTCCCAACCGTGCTCCCGCGCGTTCCATGCTCAAGGCAGTAGGATTCACCGATGATGACCTGCGCAAACCCATTGTGGGTGTGGCAAACACGTGGATTGAGATTGGTCCGTGCAATTATCACTTGCGAAGATTATCGCAAAAAGTTAAGGAGGGGATACGTGCCGCAGGTGGGACCCCAATGGAATTCAACACGGTATCCATTTCAGATGGAATCACAATGGGCGCGGAAGGCATGAAGGCCTCGCTCATCAGCCGCGAAGTCATTGCAGATTCAATCGAACTGGTGGCGCGCGGGAATCATTTCGATGCCATTGTTTGTCTTTCAGGTTGTGACAAAACCAATCCAGGCGCGATGATGGCGCTGGCGCGGCTCGATATCCCGGGACTGGCCTTATATGGCGGCTCCATCAACCCTGGCAAGCTTGGGGAAAGATCATTGACGATTCAGGATGTATTTGAAGCAGTGGGTGCGTATTCAGCGGGCAAGATCACTGAACAGGAATTTATGGATGTGGAAAATTTAGCCTGCCCGGGCCCAGGCGCATGCGGTGGACAGTTCACTGCGAACACGATGTCCACGATCATGGAATTCATTGGTATCTCTCCAGTGGGCTTCAATAGCATCCCAGCCATGTCTGAAGAGAAAGACCGGGCCGCATTTGAAACGGGGAAATTGGTGATGGAAATGTTACGCTCCGATTTAAGACCTTCCCAAATTTACACACGCAAAGCGGTCGAAAACGCGATCACTTCTGTAGCTGCAACGGGCGGCTCAACCAATGCAGTCCTCCATCTTTTAGCACTTGCGCGCGAAGCAGGTATTGACTTGCACATTGATGACTTTGATACTATCTGCTCGCGTGTGCCCCTGATTACAGATATCAAACCATTCGGGAAATATATGGCGGCAGATATGCACGCCGCAGGCGGGATCCCATTGTTGATGAAGCGGCTTTTGGATGGAGGATATTTGCATGGTGACTGCATCACGGTTACAGGCAAGACCATCGCTGAGGCCGCGCAAGACGGAGTCGAGAGCCCGGGTCAGCAGGTGATCTATCCGCTGGAAAAACCAATCAAGTCGAATGGTGGACTCGTCATTTTGCACGGCAATTTGTCAGAAGAGGGCGGTGTGCATAAAGCCGCCGCGAATAATGTCAGATACTTCACCGGTCCCGCGCGCGTGTTCGAGTGCGAAGAGGACGCGATGCAGGCAGTCACTCACCAGAAAATCAAATCGGGTGATGTGGTTGTTATCCGTTATGAAGGTCCGAAGGGAGGGCCTGGGATGCGGGAAATGCTTGGGGTCACCGCGGCAATCGCGGGTGCAGGTTTGAGCGATAGCGTCGCATTATTAACCGATGGACGATTCTCAGGTGCAACGCGCGGGATCTCCGTTGGACATATCGCTCCTGAGGCCGCTGTCGGTGGGATGATCGCTTACGTCAACGATGGCGATGTCATCACGATTGATGTCGATAAGCGTGAGTTGCGCGTGGAGATTTCCGAGGATGAATTGACAAAACGGAAAAAATCTTGGAGGGCACCCGAGGCACGCTATAAAACAGGTGTAATGGCAAAGTATGCCCGCAGTGTTTCTTCGGCTTCTGAGGGGGCGATCACGATCTAGTGATGCAATGATAAAAGGAGAAAGAGAGAAATTATGAAACTATCAGGTGCACAAATTTTATGGGAATGCCTGGTGCGCGAAGGGGTAGAGGTAGTCTTCGGCTACCCCGGCGGCGCGAACATGCCGATCTATGACGCGATGCTGAGCTATCCTGTCCACCATGTGCTGGTCAGGCATGAGCAGGGCGCGGCACATATGGCAGACGGATATGCGCGTGCCTCGGGGAAAGTCGGCGTGGCGATGGCAACCTCGGGCCCGGGCGCGACTAATTTAGTCACAGGTATTTGCACTTCCATGATGGATTCGGTCCCGGTGGTGTTCATCACTGGACAGGTCGCGGCGCACCTGATCGGCGGCGACGCCTTCCAGGAAACGGACGTCACCGGCATTACCCTCCCGATCACAAAACATAATTATCTCGTGACGCGCGCCCACGAAATTGCGGGGGTGGTCCGTGAGGCGTTTTACATCGCCCGCAGCGGACGCCCCGGACCGGTCTTGATCGACATCTGCAAGAACGCGCAGATCGAGCAGACCGAGTTTGTCTATCCCGAAAAAGTGAAACTGCCTGGCTACCAGCCAGTCATGCGCTCTCCGCGAAATCTGTTGGATGAAGCGGTCAGGTTGATCGACAAGGCTCACAAGCCGGTCATCCTGTGCGGGCACGGTGTGCTGATGTCAAAGGCGGAGGAAGCGCTGATGCATTTCGCAGTCAAGACCCATACGCCTGTGGCAAGCACTTTGCTGGGACTCGGCGCGTTCCCGGCTTCGCATCCCTTAAGCCTGGGCATGATGGGTATGCACGGCGAAGTACATACCAACCTGGCGATCCAAAACGCCGATCTTCTTCTTGCGTTTGGCATGCGCTTCGACGACCGCGTCACCGGAACGCTCAAAACCTACGCGCCGCGCGCCAAGAAGATCCACATCGAGATCGATCCCTCGGAAGTTCATAAGAATGTGTTTGTAGATGTTCCCCTGATCGGCGATCTGAAGACTGTGCTGACCGATCTCATCCCGCTGGTGGACGAATACGACCGCGAAGAGTGGCTGCAGGAGATCAACGGCTGGAAGAGCGAGGCCGACGCTCGCAGCATCATGAACTGGCCCGAAGATGGCAAGCTCTATGTAGCCCATCTGATCGCCGATATCTGGGAGGCGACAGGCGGCGGCGCGATCGTCTCGACGGATGTTGGCCAGCACCAGATGTGGGCCGCCCAATACTATTTCCTGGAAAAACCCAATCGCTGGCTCACCTCGGGCGGCGCAGGGTCGATGGGCTTTGGCCTGCCCGCGGCCATCGGCGCCTGGTTTGCGGCCAAGGATCAGGAGATCTGGGCGATCGCGGGCGATGGTGGATTCCAGATGACCGCGGCCGAGCTGACCACCGCGGTGCAGGAGGGCGCGAACGTGAAGGTTGCCATCATGAACAACAATTTCCTTGGCATGGTGCGCCAGTGGCAGGAATTCTTCTTCGAAAAGCGTTACTCCGCAGTGAATATGCTGACGCCCGATTTTGTGAAACTCGCCGAAGCGCACCGGGTCCCGGCGCGGCTGGTCACGAAGCATGAGGAAGTCCATGAGGCCATCGAATGGGCACGCAAAACGCCGGGCCCCGTGGTACTCGAATTCCGCGTCGAGCAGGAGGAGGCGGTCTACCCGATGGTGCCGCAGGGCGCGGCATTAGATGAAATGATCCAGAGACCGGTGAGGCAGGCTGGATAAAGTTGGAGAGAGGATCACCATGCAATATACATTTATCGCATTAGTAGAGAACAAACCCGGGGTGTTGAACCGTGTGGCATCGCTGTTCCGCCGCCGCAATTTCAACATCGAATCGATCAATGCCGGGCGGACGCATGATCCCGATGTCTCGCGGATGACGATTGTTGTCGATTGTCCAAACGGCGATATCGACGCGCACCGGATCGAGGCCAATCTGTATAAGCTGGTCAACGTGATCGACGTGCAGGACGTGACGCACCAGCCTTCGGTGACGCGTGACCTGGCCCTCATTAAAGTCAAAGTCGGTCCCGAACGCCGTGCCGAAGTGAACGGCCTGGCCGAGATTTTCCGCGCCCGGATTGTGGATGTAGCTGCGGATTCAGTCATTGTCGAGATCACCGGCACGGAGGACAAGATCGAGGGCATGATCGAGCTCCTGCGCCCGATCGGGATTGTGGAGATGGTCCGCACGGGGCAGGTCGCTATGACGCGCGGCGTCAACGATGGAGTCCGGCGGATGCCTGGCATGAATGGCAACCGCTACGAGGCTGTGTCCGAGCTGGCGGAGATGACGCCCTAGCCGGAGTCTGTCATTGCGAGGAATGACGCCTCGCGCTGAGCGGAGCCGTAGGCGAAGTCGAAGCGTGAGCGTCACGACGACACTTGTACTTGAACGTGAGGCGTTCAGCTTCAAGTGCAGGTGAGCAATCTCATGCATGCAACAAATTTTCATTGCCAGCGCAAGGAGATTGCTTCTCGAAGACTCGCAATGACATAAATAATAGGAGAACACATTATGGCAAAAATCAATTTCGGCGGTGTGGAAGAGGAA
>DASTFG010000375.1:0-7057 GCA_035708785.1 Anaerolineales bacterium | reverse complement strand
CTCCTACCCACGGTTTCCCCAGCCGGTGGTTATCGCTGACCTGGATCTTCCCTAATTTCTGCGCGGTCTGCATCGAGAGCATCGCGATCGTCCCCCAGTCGTCCGACAAGACGGCTTCCTTCATCTTCGAGGCATACTGCCCGGTCCAGCTCCAATCCATGCGGAACCGGTCGGCTTTGACCCAGTAGCCGCGCTTCTCCCAGGCCGCGACGGAGACGTCGATCCCCTCGGCGATCGTCTGGAGGGCGAGGGCGATGAAGGCGGCCAGGTCACGGGACGCGGCTCCCGGCTCCGTCTGGCGCGCCAGCTCGCGGACGGCGATCACAATGGATCTGGTCAATTGCGTTCTTTGTTTCCCGGCAGACTCCGGATTGATCAGGGGCATGGAAGGCGTTACCTTATCACGAAGTACGTCCCGAAGGTCTCCTTCAGGAGCGGGCCTGGCTGAGACGGTCGAGCCTTCGGGACGTTGGACGAATGGGACAAGCGGCGATTATACCCACCAACTCGAAGTTCTGTCAAAACGAGGCCAACGCTGGCCGGGTTCTGTTCGGTGATATTCGTTAATTGTCTTGCTCCCCCGTTTAAGCTATCTACAGTGAGGATCACACAACCACGGCCACCCACCACACGTACACGAGCATCGTCACGGCAAACAGCCCGATGGCCAGGCGATCATTTCCGTTAGCCTGCTGGTAACTGACCCGCCAGTACTTTGCGGTTCTCCTGAGCTTTTCTCGTATGCGTTTCATCATCTTCTCCCGAGAGCAGGCCACACCGGACGCGAACCGGTCAAACTCCCGTTTCCAGTGGGATGCACAACCCCTGTGCTGGGTGGCCCATGTGTAAACTTTCTGTCACACATGACCGGGAAAGGCCGCAGAAGAACATTGCGGATAAATTACAGACGAAACCAAATCCTTAATTGGAACTTGAGGGGTGTGGTTTCATCCACTTTCCAGCAAGTTCAAATAAGGCTTGGTGTTCTTTCTCAGAGATGAGTCCCTCTTCTTCCAGCACAGCCAACCACCGGACCAATTCGGAAAATTCCATCACTAGCCGCCCGGATTCCATGATTGACTTAAGCGTCAAGTAGGTTGCTGAATGAATCATGTCAATCTTTTACAACGAACGCGTGAAACGAGTGTGATGATTATGGGTGAAATCCCTGATAACAGCTTGATCTCTTTAGGGCAAAATCCCGCGATAAAGACTCTACAAGACCTCCCCCAATTGAATATTGTATATTATCCAAATTACTCTACCGAAGAGTCTCGTTCCCTGTGTTTGCGGAGCTTAGCCTGAGCGACACTTGCACCGGGCGCACACCTGCCCCGGGTGCAGGTGTGCCGAAGGGCTCAGCATGACATGCCAAGAATCTGTCAAGTGACTTTGTTAAAGCCGTGACATCGGGACGCTTTCTCTGTTCATCCTTTTGCGCGATCGTTCTCTAGTACACGCTCGTTGGATTTCTTAGCGCAAGCCTGAGCATTAGCCCCCTGCGGTTTCACATCCAATACCATCGTTGTCACGATCAAAGCCATGTGGGTCTGGTGCCAAGACTGTGAAATTCCGGTAAGGAATCTCTCCACAATCCAGATCGGGTGGCGGAGGCGGTATACACACACCAGGGTAAGCAGGTGAACAATTGCTAGGAACGACAACGGTGAAGCTCAGACTATTGCTCCATGGCCCAATGCCTGCTGCATTATAGCCACGCACCTGCCATGTGTATGTCCCACCAGAAGCGAAAGTTGTGCCTGGTGTTACGGAACAAATGCCGCCACTACAGATTGTTGAGATGCTAAACCATTGAGTCGGCGATCCATTGATCGAAAGCTGATACCAACTCGCTGGCACGCCCGTCTCTGAGCTCGACGTGCTCCAGCTGGCTGAAAACCAATCACTCGATAGGGCGCTTTAGATAGTAGGTATAGATAAACTTTCGATCACCATGCTCAGGCAGCACGGCTATTAATTCCCAGCCCTCGTTACCGAGCTGCTTCAATCGTCCCATCTCATCCATATATCTGTTGGCGTCATTCTCGTCTAGGATATCTTCCCAAATAAAAATTGTGCCTGTTTCGGGCCTTGAATGCAGGGGAGCTGTTGATAAATTCAGTTGGCGCCGGATCTTCCGATACTCCCATTTCTGCATGGTGACCTCATGGCATGCCTGGTATGGCTGCTATGTTTTCAGTATACGACTTTACACCCCGGGCAAAATATCAAAACCCTTGCTAAAGGCCACTCTGCCATTGGGAGATTTAGGAGTAATTCAGGAACGCCAGTTTTAGTCCTCCGCTGGCGGCGGCGGTGGTGGTATCGTTTCTTCCGTAGGCGCTGGAGGGGCTGGCTGTTCCCCACCTTCACCACTTGCACCATTGTTCTCCGTTTGCTTTTTCGTCGCTGTTGGTGGAATATGGGTGCGTGAAGCTGTAGGCGTTGGCGTATAAGTCAGTGAAGCAGTTGGTGTGAACGTCGGCGTTTGCGTAGGCGTCATTGTCGAAGTAAGTGTTGCGGTTGAAGTATGTGTAGGCGTTGCTGTCCTGGTCAGTGTGGGTGTCGGAGTAGGCAACACAACGCCCGTGTTGACGGCATAAATAAGAGTTCCGACTACAAAGGCAGCGACGATTTCAAAGACGAAGAACATATTTGGTATGGGCTTCTTCATAGGTTGCTGTCCTAAGGACATGACGAAAAACAGTCTAATCAGGATACACAGGACTTAGAAAAAGGTAGTTACAAATGAACCATAGTGCGTGGAGGCAGCAGAAATCAGCGCTGATCCTGCAGAAGGATACCCGCACGGCGTGGTGAAATTCGTGTGACCATCAGAAGAACATAAACGCTCCCTAATATTGACAGGCGAAATGTTATACTTAAAGCACTTGACCAAGCGGTTCCAAGTACTGTATATTATCCAGGTTACTCAATCCCGGGGACGTGTCGGAACTGGCAGACGAGCATGACTTAGGATCATGTGCCGCAAGGCGTGAGGGTTCGATTCCCTCCGTCCCCACTGCAAACCATGTCGTTGCGAGCGCAGGCTGCGAAGCAACCCCCTCATTGAGAGGAGATTGCTTCGTTGGGGCGAACACTCGCCTCGCAATGACATTAAACGAAGGGAACTACGCAATTGAAAATCGATAAGACAATCGAGGAGAACCACGAGGCCAGATTAGTGGTCGAAGTGGAACCGGAAATGATGGATACCTACAAGCGCCGCGCGGCGCGCAAGATCTCTGAGCGCGGCAAGATCCCCGGCTTCCGCCCGGGTAAGGCGCCCTACGATATGGTCGTCCGCAACTACGGCGAACAGGCCATCATCGAACAGGCGCTGGATTACTTTGTGGATTCCGAATATTCGAACATCCTCCAAGAGGCGGATGTGGAGCCAGGTGCCGCCGGGTCGCTGGAATCGATCGACTCGCTCGAGCCGCCCACCCTGACCTTTCGCGTGCCCCTGGCGCCCGAGGTGGACCTGGGCGACTATCACTCGATCCGCCTGCCATACGAGTGGTCCGCTCCCGATGAAGCAGCCGTCGACGCGGCGATCGAGGAGCTCCGCCGGATGTACGCCACGACGGAAAACGTTGAGCGCGAAGCCACGGAAGGCGATTATGTACTGGTGGATGTCAAGTCGGAGACGACGGAGCTCAACCGCACCGGGTTTGCAACCTATATCAGCAAGGAGGAGCGCGAGCTCGAATGGCCCTACACCGGGTTTGCCAAAGAGCTGCTCGGACTCAAAGCAGGCGATGTCAAGACCATCAGGCACACATTCGCAGATGACCACGACCTCGCCGAACTGCAGGGCAAGGAAGTGGAGATGGAGGTCACCGTCAAGACAGTCCGGTCGGTGAGCCTGCCTGAGCTGGACGACGAGTTTGCCAAGATGACCGGCGCCGGTGAGACGGTAGAGGCGCTGCGGGAAGCCGTGAGGAAAGATGTGGAGAACCGATCCAAGGCGGAGTATGATGACAAGTTTTTCGTCGAGCTGATCGAAAAGATCCGTGAAGGCGCGACCATCAAATATCACGAGCACGCGCTCGAGCACGAAGGTGAACACGTGCTCGAAGACCTCGGCCAGCGCCTCGCTCAACAGGGCATGGACCTGGATACGTACTTCAAGGTCCGGGACACGACGCGCGAACAGTTCATCGAAGAGGAAGTCAAACCGGTCGCCCGCAAGCGCCTGGAGCGCTCGCTCATCCTCGACGAGGTCGTCCGCATGGAAAAGCTGCGGGTCGAGAACGAGGAGCTGGATGCCGAGTTCAACCAGACGCTCAGCGCCCTCTCGATGCAGGGCGTGGACTTCGCCAAGATCCGCGGCGGGCGGCAGGGACAGCAGCGCGTCGCCCAGGCCGTCGCCATGGAATCGGCCAACCGCGTCCTGACGCGCCGCGCACTGGATGTACTGAAGTCCATCGCGATCGGCGAATATGAGCCGCCCGAAGAAGTGCAGGAAGAAACTACCCCGGCAGAAGATTCAACGGAGACAGTTAAAGGCGGCGAATCGTCCGAGCAGACGGAAACAGATACCGGTTCAGAAGAGAGCGCTTCGCCTCCGGAGGAAGAAGCCGAAAAACCCGCCAAGGCCCCGGAGTCTTCATCTGAATAGAAGGGAATGACTGCTTGATCTGCCCGGGATTTGGCAATCCCGGTTCGTAATCGGGCGTTCGGCGTGTAACAAATCCTGATAAAGTTTTAACGTAATTCCAATGTCGGCTGAGTATGATTGACCTCATATAAGGAGAAACCTCATGACCCCAGATTTCAAAAGCGTAATTCCCATGGTGATTGAGTCATCCGGCCGCGGCGAGCGGGCCTATGATATTTATTCGCTTCTTCTCAAGGAGCGCATTATTTTTCTCGGCACGCCGATCGACGACCAGGTGGCCAACCTGATCGTTGCCCAGCTGTTGTTCCTCAATCATGAAGATCCGGAACGTGAAATCCACATGTACATCAACTCGCCTGGCGGGATTATTTATGCCGGCCTGGCGATCTACGACACGATGCAGATGATCTCGAACCCGATCAGCACGGTAGCCGTTGGCGTGACCGCCTCTTTCGGGACCGTCCTGCTGACCGCCGGTGCGAAGGGCCGCCGCTATGCCCTGCCGCATGCCACCATCCACATGCACCAGCCGCTCGGCGGTGCGCAGGGACAGGCAACCGATATCGAGATCCAGGCCAAGCAGATCCTGCGCCTGAAGGAGCTCCTCCTCGGCATCCTGGCAAAGCACACCGGCCAGCCGCTCGAAGTCGTCGAGCGCGACAGCGACCGCGATTACTATATGGACGCGAAGAGGGCTGTCGAATACGGATTGGTCGATCAGGTCCTGGAAGCGCCCGAGAAGATAGCGAAGTAGTCTGCTCGTCGGCCAGACAAAATGAAAGCCCGTTGACGAAGCACCCGCTCGATCAGCGGGCTTTTGATTCCTCTAAGATATAATCGCCGGACGGAGGCCTGATGACTTTTTCCATCGTTGCCTGTGACCTCGAAGAGCGTGCGTGGGGTGTGGCGGTCGCATCGAAATTCCCGGCCGTAGGCGCCATCGTCCCATGGGCGCAGGCAGGTGCCGGCGCGGTGGCAACGCAGTCCTTTGCCAACACCTCCTTCGGTCCGCGCGGCCTGGCGCTCATGGGGACGGGCCTTTCCGCACAGGAAACCCTTACCCGCCTGCTGGAAGATGATGCAGATCAGGATCTGAGGCAGGTCGGGCTGGTGGATGCACAGGGCGGTTCGGCGACGTTTTCCGGAACTGGCTGCTATGCCTGGGCGGGCGGTGTGAAAGGCCAGGGCTACGCCATCCAGGGCAATCTGCTTGCGAGCAGAAAGGTCGTGCCTGCGATGGAGAGAGCCTTCCTGAAGACCAAGGGAAATTTACCGGCGCGGCTGCATGCCGCGCTCCTGGCTGGCGACCGGACAGGAGGCGACAAGCGCGGCAGACAGTCCGCGGCTATCAATGTGGTCAAGCCCAAGGCCGGATATGGCGGCTATCTCGACCGCTGGATCGATTATCGCGTGGACGACCATGAGGACCCCGTGCTACGGCTCGGTGAACTGCTCGAAATGCACGACCTGTTTTTTGGCAAGAGCCCGGAGAGCGAGCGTGTGAAGCTGGAAGGAGAGCCGCTCGTGCAGATCACAGATATACTGACCCGGCAGGGCTACCTGAGGCAGGGCAGGCAATTCAGCGCGGCCTTCAACGAGTTCATCGGGAATGAGAACTTTGAAGAACGCGCTGACCCGGAAGCCAGGTGGATCGACGGCCCGGTGCTGCAGTATCTGGTGAAGAAGTTCGGCTAAGCACCGCGGGTTGAGTAGCATGACTTTTATGATGCAAACCAATATTAACAAGTATGCTCCCAGCGCCGTCCCCGGCGCTGGAGTTCCTCGGCAATCGCCGCCGAGACGGCGGCGTGAGCAGCGGAGATTATCCACGAATTAATTATGTCTATCCCCCCTGATATCAAAGCCCTTATCCTTGACATGGACGGCGTGATCTGGAGAGGCGACGCGCCGATCGGCGATCTCCCGGCCATTTTCGAGCGCATCCGCGCTCGCGGGCTGAAGTATGTCTTCGCGACCAATAACAGCACCAGGACCTCCGAGCAGTATGTGCAGATTCTGGAGAGCCTCGGCGTGGAGGCGGAGACCTGGCAGGTGGTGACGTCATCGCAGAGCGCGGCGCATGCCGTGGCACAGGCCTTCCCGCGCGGCACGAAGGTCTTCATGATCGGCGAGGACGGGATCCGCATGGCGCTGGAGGACAGAGGCTTCGAGATCCTTCCGGTGGAGGAGGCGCCGGACGCAAAAGCCGTCGTGATGGGCATCGACCGCCGCATCAACTTCCAGAAGGCCGTCGAGGCGACACTATTGGTACGGAGCGGCATCCCGTTCTATGTGACCAACATGGACAAGACGTTTCCCACGCCGCGCGGTGAGATCCCCGGCTCGGGGGCATGGGTTTCCGTCATTACCACTGCCACAGGTGTACAACCCATCATCGCGGGCAAGCCATTTCCGTTCTTGATGGACCTCGCG
>DASTFG010000374.1:0-13329 GCA_035708785.1 Anaerolineales bacterium | reverse complement strand
GCGGGGTTTTTACCGAATCGGCGGATGAGATCTTCCGGGTCGGACCGTTCCCGGACGGCACCAATAACGTCGGTGAGTTCCTGGCGATCGTGCACGCCCTGACCTGGATGGCAAAACACGAGTCGCGGCTGCCGGTCTATTCCGACTCTGAAAATGCCATTGCCTGGGTCTATACGGGCAAGTGCCGCACGAGGCTCAAGCACACCGAGCGCAATGCGCCGCTGTTCGTCATGATCCGCAGTGCCGAGAACTGGCTGGCCGAGAACGAATTACCCGATGATGCGGTCTTGAAATGGGATACGGAGCTGTGGGGCGAGAATCCTGCCGATTTTGGGAGGAAGTGAAGCAGGGTACAGCAGAAAAATAATTATACGCTGTAAATTTACAGCGTATAATTATTGAGAACTCATATGAAAAATGCACTTTTGCTGCTCGACTTTCAGAATGACCACTTTCCCGGCGGGAAGTATCCGGTTTTGAACGCGCTGCCAGCGGCGCAAAGGGCATATGAATTGCTCCAATGTTTCCGCGAGCATGGCGGCTACCATGTCCACATCCAGCACGTTTCGAAAAATCCCGAGGCGGGGTTCTTCGTCTCCGGCGAGCGCGGCACGGATATCCATGACTCGGTAGCGCACTTCGAAGGCGAGCCAATCGTCTACAAGCACGAACCGAATGCGTTTCTGAACACGAGCCTGTTGGAGCTTTTGAAGAACCAGGAGATCGAGCGCGTCATCATCACGGGGATGATGACCCACCTGGATGTGGATGCCACGGCCCGGGCCGCCTCGGACCTGGGCTTCAGGATCATCCTCGCGGAGGATGCCTGTGCGACGCGGGATCTGAAATATGGTGATACAGCCATCCCCGCGGAACAGGTCCAGAAGGCATTCCTTGCTGCATTGAAATCGTACGGCCGGGTGATGAAGTCTGACGAGATCATCGCCATGCTTGCCGGCGAACGGGAGAAGTACGTGTAACTTTGTTGTTAATCCTCACGAAACGGCTTGTGATCCCGTTTGGAGTGAGCGCTGCACTGATCGTCATCATCGATATCTTAACAAACGGCATTACCCGGGAACTCCTGTTTGATTCCAATGTCTATATTGGTATGGCGGAACGCGGCTTTGCCCCGGAGCTCCGGATTTCTCCTTTTATCTATCGTTTTATCCCACCTTTATTAGCCGGCAGCCTGCACCATATTACGGATCTTTCCATTTACAAGAGCTTCAAGGTGATTTCGTATATTGGCGCTGTTGGCCAGTTGCTGGGCGTGTTTCTCCTTGTCAAGCACCTGACAAAATCTGAAAAGAGCGCGTATGTCGGGATGCTGTCAGTCGCATTATCGATGTACAACCTCAAATACCCGCTTTTCGATGTATACCGGCCGGATATCCTGGCGTATCCTATCATCTTGCTGGCTACCTGGTTCGCGTTCAGAGATTATTTTTTCCCGCTGCTCATTACTACTATGATTGGCCTGCAGTTCCGTGAGTTTACGATCGCGCCCCTGCTCGCCTATCTGGCAGCCAGGCTCCAGCATGAGATGAGCGGGAGGACGGTTAGAGATATCGCCGTCTCGATGATCGGCTTATCGATTGCGATTGGGCTGCCCCGGCTGCTGATCCCTGCCATCGAGCATGCCGAGGCTGTGCAGCTCTCGGCGGCAGGGATCGGCCAGATGGTCCAGCTGCTTTCGGTCTGGCCGCGCAATATAAATATCGTCTATATTGTCTTGGGCTATTTTTTGCCTCTCTTGATTTTGTTTCGTCCGTCTCAATTCAGGGGTGTGTTGGAGGAACTCCCCGGGGAACAGGTACGCTACCTGGCATACTATTCGGCGATTGTGCTTCTTCTGGTTATGATCGGTGGGACAGATCTGGAACGATTTGCCACCTATTTCTTTTTGCCGCTTGCTGTATTGACCGGTCTACTGGCAAAGGATCGCGCCTGGATCAAGATCCTGCTGGTTCTGGCGCTGCAATTCATCTTCAACCGGATCTGGCTGCCGTTCCCGGTCTGGGACTTTGACTCGATGGTAAACTTTTATGCCGGATGGGCCAATGTGATCAACACTGCCTCTCTCTGGCGATTTGCCGAGCTGATCGCGCTGGCTGTCATCGGAAATATCCTGGTCCACTTCGAATTGTCTTCGAGACAAAAAGGTATTCTCGAAGCTCGAGAATAAAAATCGTAAATCAGAAATCGGAAATCACTTATGACTACTCTCGACCCTGAACGACAAAAGCAAGCCAAGCAATACGCCCGCATCCGCCGGCGCCTGTGGCTGGTGGATACGATCTTCAGCGCGCTGTACGCCCTGGCCTGGCTGTTCTTCGGCTGGGCAGTTTCCCTGCGTGACTGGCTGATGGGATTTACGGATAACCCGTGGCTGCTGGTCCCTCTGTTTGTGGCCATATTTGGCAGCATTTACACGGTAATCAACCTGCCCCTCGGTTATTACAGCGGATTCGTCCTGCCGCACCGCTTCGGCCAGTCCAACCAGAGCTTCAGGGACTGGGTCATCGACCAGATCAAGGGACTGGCGGTCGGCGCGCCGATCGGCCTGTTCCTGCTCGAGATGCTTTATTTTGCCCTGCGCGTCACCGGCGACCTGTGGTGGCTGTGGGCCGCGGCCGGGATGCTGATCTTCAGCGTCCTGCTCTCCAACCTGGCGCCGATCCTGATCATGCCGATCTTCAACAAATACGTCCCGCTCGGCGATGAGCACAAGGAGCTCGCCGAGCGCCTGCTCGACCTGGCCAGGCGCGCCAACACCAGGGTCAAGGGCGTGTTCAAATTCGATATGTCCAAACGGACGAAGTCCGCAAACGCCGCCCTGACGGGGATCGGCAATACGCGCAGGATCGTCCTGGGGGATACGCTGATCAATGAATTTTCGACGGATGAGATCGAAACCGTGCTCGCCCATGAGCTGGGGCATCACGTCCATCGCGATATCCCGATCTTTATCGCGTTCGGCGCGGTCAGCACGGCACTCAGCCTGTTCCTGGCCTCGCTGGCCTTGAGCTGGGCGATCGATTATTTCAGCTTCACGGGTCCAGCGGACATCGCCGCCTTCCCCGCGTTGATGCTCATCATCAGCGCGTATGGTCTCGTCACCATGCCACTCGGCAACGCGGTCTCTCGCTGGCGGGAGAGGCTGGCCGACGATTACGCGCTGCAAACGACGGGGAAGAGCGAAGCGTTCGCATCCGCCTTTACGCGCCTGGCGAATCAAAACCTGGGAGAGGTCAATCCGGAAAAGTGGGTGGTGTTCATGTTCTATTCTCATCCGCCACTGGGGGAGAGAATTCAGAAAGCCCAGAACTGGAAATCCGCCTGACCCGCACCGGCCTACCCGTTTTTCCAGGTCAAAACCGGTCGTTTCGGCGATACGCTCCAGCGCCGTCAGGGCTATACTGGCAACTGACACAAAGGAGCTTTTATGAGCAAAAACATCTTAATGGAACTCTCCGATGCATTGGCGGATGCCGCTGAAAAAGCCGGCAAGGCGACCGTGACAGTGAACGCGCGCCGCCGGATGCCTGCCAGCGGGATCGCCTACGCGGCCGATCTCATCCTCACTGCCGACCACGTCATCGAACGGGAGGAGGATATTACAGTCACCCTGGCGGATGGCACAGAAGTCCCTGCGCGGCTCGCGGGCCGGGATGCGGGTTCGGATCTGGCCGTGCTCAGACTCGAACGCGCCGCGGCGACGCCTGCTGAGGTCACGGACGCTCCTGCGCGGCTTGGGCAGCTTGCCCTGGTGCTCGGTCGCCCGTCTGGGGATGGAATCGAAGCCAGCCTTGGAACGGTCGGCGCGATCGGCGGTCCGGTCCGGACGGCCCGCGGTGGGATGCTCGAAAGATATATCCGCACCGACAGCATTTCTTATCCCGGTTTTTCCGGCGGGCCCCTCGTGGCCGCAGATGGGACCGTGCTCGGCCTGAACACATCCGGTCTGGGGCGCGGCGGCGCGATTACCATCCCCGCAGATATCGCCTGGAAGATTGCAGAAACGCTGACCAAACACGGCCGCATCAAGCGCGGCTATCTCGGCATTCGCAGCCAGACGGTTGAGATTCCCGGCGCCTCGCAAAAGGCGCTCGGGCGCGACCAGGAGACCGGTCTCCTGGTCGTCAGCGTGGAGAATGACAGCCCTGCCTCCAGAGGCGGATTGATCGTCGGCGATATCCTGGTCGCGGTGGCAGGGCAGCCCGTCCTTCACCACGACGAGCTGTTTACCCGCCTCGGCGGCGATGTGGCCGGTACGTCCACGCCGGTCGAAGTCCTGCGCGGCGGGCAGCCTCAAACATTGAATATCGTGATCGGTGAGAGATAAGATGAACTTCAACGGTACGTTTACAAAAATGATCGACGAACTCGTCCAGCAGGTTCTGCCTTCGCTGGTCGTTGTGCGCGGTCATCGTTTTGGCGCGGGTGCAGGCATCGTCTGGACTGTGGACGGGCTGATGCTGACCAACAATCACGTGGTCGGGCGGCGGACTCCCATCGTCGTTTTGCAGGACGACCGAGAGTTCGAATCGCGTCTCCTCGCCCGTGACCCTGACGTGGACCTGGCCCTGCTTTCCATCGACGCCGCGGGTCTGACTCCCCTGAGGCCTGCTCCCGCTTCCCCGCGCGTCGGTGAGATGGTCTTTGCCTTCGGGCACCCATGGGGACAGCGCAATACGGTCACGCGGGGGATCGTCAGCGCGCTGGTTTCCGCCCAGAACCGGCGCGGCGATCGGCTGCCCGTCATCCGCTCCGACGCGCCGCTTGCCCCGGGAAACTCGGGCGGACCGCTGGTCAGCGCGAGCGGGGAAGTCGTGGGGATCAATGCCATGATCATCGGCGGCGACCAGAGCGTCTCGATCGCGGCTTCGGTTGCACGTGATTTTGTTACCCGCGCGCTTGCAAATCACAAGTCTCATGCAGGTCCGATACGCCCCACGCCACAAGATGTGATCTGACGGGTTTGCCGATGCAAATAGAAAGGATAAGTCCCTGGTGTTCAAGCCCCAGGGACTTTTTGTTTCAAAGTCCGGTTTCTCCTCGACCATCGGATCGCCAGCCAGATGCCGGCCCCCAGAATCAAGAGTCCGAGGAGCAGTCCGCTCACGTTATCCAGGATCGTGACGACCCTTTCCCACTGCGTGGCGAATAGATAACCCAGACCTCCATAACCGAATATCCAGATAGCTTCTCCGGAAATATCGTAGAGCAGAAATCGCCTGAAGGGAAAGTTGCTCGTACCTGCGACGAGATTGACCGGCGTGGCAATCGCGGTGATTAAAAACCGCGTCAGAAAGATCGAGGTTCCGCCCCAGCGTCGAAACGCGTTTTCCGCCTGTATCCACCTGTCTGAGTATTGAAAACGGCGCAGGACGGGTTCTCGGACGAACCGTCCCATGCCGTAGCTCAAGCAATCTCCGAGAACAACGCAGGTCAGTGCAATCAGCCCGGCCGACGGCCAGGAGAGGAATCCCTGCCTGCAGAATGCACCCACGGCGATCACGACGAGGGTTGCAGGGATGGGAATACCCAAGGCCGCGAAGAACACGATCGCGCCAAGGGTGGGCGTACCGTAGTTGATGACCTGCGTCAGCAGCCACTCAGACATAGGCTGATCTATGGCGCAGAGGTCGGCATTGTGGGAATGAGCGGTGTCTCAGATGTTTCCTGTAGTGGCCGCGGCTGGTCCGCGAGCGCTGCGAGCACGGCGGCTCTGACCTTTTCCAATACAATCCCTTCCATATCCGGGAAATACTCTCTGTTCAATCGTCTCAGGCTTTTTTCTCGATTCCGGTTTGGCGGGATTCCCAGCGCTTCGAAAAGCATATTGGCCGGGACATCATACATTTTGGCGATGAATGGGATTGTCATCCATTCACGGATCAATCCTACATTCGCTTCAGCTTGCTCTGCCTCAGGCGCCGCGGGAGGGACGGCAGGCTCGGGCTCACGCAAATCACGGAAGGTGCGCACAGTCCGTGAGCCGAAGAAGCCGACGATCACACCGCCGATAAAGATCAGAACAAGGATCAATGCGCGGACTCTGGACGGAGTCATATCCCTTACTCCTGCCACTCCAATTCATACTCACCGATCGCAACCGTGTCACCTTCCTGCACACCGGCTTGGCGGAGCGCCTCGTCTACACCCAGGGTTTCCATGATTTTCTGGAAGCGGCGGACGGAGCCGTCGTGCTGCCAGTAGGTCATCGCCGCGGCGCGTTCGATGGCCGTGCCGGAGACGCGCCATTCGTGTGCGCCCTCGCGCCTGATCGCAAACTCACGCGGGTCCTCCTTCGGGCGGTAGACCGGCATTGGCGGTTCCACTTCCTCCAGCGGAGGTGTCTCGGCCAGTGTTTGCGCGGCTTTGAGCAGGAGCTCGCGCGTCCCGGTGCGCGCCAGGGCCGAGATGGTCAGCAGCTCGACCTTCCACTTCCTGAACTGCTTTTCGATCTCCGGGAGTCTTTCTAGGACTTCCGGCTGGTCGATTTTGTTGAGCGCGACGATCTGAGGCTTTTTCGTTAGGTTCGGGTCGAAGAGTGACAACTCTGAGTTGGTCTGGCTGTAATCCGCAAGCGGGTCCTCGGATAAGCCGTCCAGCAAGTGGATCAGGACGCGCGTCCGCTGGATATGACGGAGAAAATCATGTCCCAGGCCCGCGCCGTGCGACGCGCCTTCGATCAGGCCCGGGATATCGGCCAGCACAACCGTCGTGTCCCCGTCGATGTTTGCGACGCCCAGGTTTGGCTCGAGCGTCGTAAACGGATACGGCGCGATCTTCGGTTTGGCGTTCGTCAGTACGGAGAGCAGCGTGGACTTGCCCGCGTTCGGGACGCCGATCAGGCCGATATCGGCGATCAGCTTCAGTTCCAACTTGAGGCGTCTCTCCTCGCCGGGCTCGCCCTTTTCGGCCGTGCGCGGTGCCTGGTTCCGCGAGGTCGCGAAGTGCTGGTTCCCCCTTCCGCCGCGGCCGCCCTTCAGGACCGTCAGTGGCTGTCCGGGCTGTGTCAGATCGCCAATCAGCTCACCTGTATCGGCATCGTAAAGCAGCGTCCCCGGCGGTACGTGGATGATGAGATCCTTGCCGTTGCGTCCGGTCATCTGGGAAGGGCCGCCGTTGACGCCATCCTCCGCCTTGAATCGCTGGTTCTGCCGGAATGAAGCAAGCGTATTGAGCGTCGGCTTGACCTCGAAGATCACATCCCCGCCCTTACCGCCATCGCCGCCATCTGGACCGCCGCGCGGCACGTACTTCTCCCTGCGGAAGTGCACCATGCCATCGCCGCCTTTACCGGATCTCACGTGGATTTCTACCTGGTCTGTGAACATACTTGATCTCTGAGTAAATCTCACTCAGGATTATAACGGAAAGCATTTTTGACGCGCCGCATTACAGAATAGTTTGGATAGGTAGCTGTAATCTCCAAATGCCAGCGGATATGGTATAAGGTGGAAACATTGTCTAGCTCACCAAGGAATTACTCTGTGGATTATCAGCATGGATGAATTAAAACCGCCCTCCCTCGAACCCAGCGTCTTTCTTGTTTTCAATCGCCAGATCATCCCATTGGAAAAAAAGATCGTCAGGCTCGGTCGCCAGCTGGATAACGATATCGTATTCAATGAGGAATTTGTCTCCCGGTTTCATGCCGAGATTCGCCTGGAAGAAGGCAAGTACGTCCTCTACGATAACGCCTCCACGTCGGGGACTTTTGTCAATAGCCGGAAGATTGACCGCTGTGTACTCAATTCTGGTGATCTGATCTCGCTGGCTTCCATTCAGATCATGTTCGTCAACAATAATGCAAGGCTGGTGGATCGGGCCCGCGGGACAACGCACAGCCTGCCCAAGCATGAGAACAGAAGTTAATAACATATGGAAGACAGGCCGACTATTTTGATCGTGGACGACGAGCCGGCCCTGCTCCTGGGCCTCGCCGCAACGATCAGACGCCAGGGCTATCACGTGATCACCGCCTCGAACGGCCAGGACGGGCTGCAAAAAGCCAAGCATGCTTTGCCCGACCTGATCCTTTCCGATATCATGATGCCGCCCCCGAATGGCTTTGAAATGCGCAGGCTGATGAGCCTCGACCCAGACCTGGCCTCCATCCCTTTTATTTTTCTGACCGCGCGTTCCAATGTCGAGGACCGCGTCAGCGGCATGCGAGAGGGTGCCGATGACTATATCACCAAGCCATTTGTAACCGAGGAGCTGCTGGCGCGGATCGAAGCCGTGTTCAGGCGTGTGAAAACCGAACAAGCCCGCGGCCGCGAACAGATGAAGGCCATTTCGGAGCAGGATATGAATAGGCTGCGACATGAGATCCTGCAAAATTTTCATCACGAGCTGCGCACGCCGCTTTCCAATATCCTGATGCCGCTGGAACTGGCCGCAAATAACAAATTCAGCGATCCTGAAGAACAGAGCAAATTTATCCGGATCGCTCTCTCGAATGCAGATCGTTTGGAGTCGCTGGTCACGGATCTGATCCTGTTGAGCAACATCGACCACGGGAACTTGAACACCATCCGTCAGCCGATCGACGCTACTCTGCATATCGTGGCTCCTGTGCAGAAGCGGTTAGAAAGATATGAGGCCAAGAATTTAAGACTTCATACCGATCTTTCCGAAGGAGGCAAGATCACGGCGCCGCGCCGCGAGTTCGTTCACGCGCTGGTCCACCTGTTGGATAATGCCTTCAAGTTCAGCCCGGAAGAGGGACAGGTTAATCTGACCGTTCGGCCGGGCTCCAATGGGGGCGTCGATCTGTTGGTTCAGGATGCCGGGCCCGGGATTCCACCTCCGCTGCGCGAAAAAGCGTTCGAGCGGTTCTATCAAGTGAGCCAGGGAGACCACAGGGAATACGAAGGTTTGGGTGTCGGTCTGACCATTGCGCGAGAAGTTTTCCAAAGCCTGAAGGGCGATGTCCAAATCCTCGATAGCCCGGCGGGGTGCTTCGTGCGCGCCCATATCCCTGACCATGGGCCCCAGGATATTGTCTATGGATGAAAAGACCATCCCCTTGCCAAGGCCTGCCCGGAAACCAGACGCTGCGCTGATCCGAGCACGCACGGGCTGGGGGGAAGATTTGCATTACCGCGCTCTGTTCGAACAGACGGGGGAGTGCGTGTTCATCATCGGGCTGGATCTCCGCTATATTACGGCGAACCAGCAAGCTCTGAGTCTGCTGGGTTACGAGGAACACGAGCTTGCAGGGATGCCTGTCAGCGAGGTCATGTCATTGGGAGAGGACCTGGGCCGCGCGAATGTCGCGGGCGATGGATCACACTTATCCGAGCGAATTCTGAAGCGTAAGGATGGCTCGACTCTGCCTGTGGAGATCAGTGCTTCGGTTGTGTACGACGAGGCAAACAGACCTGTCTATATCCAGAGCATCGCGCGCGATGTATCAGACCGCCGTGAGTTCGAGGATACACTCCAGCGCTATACCCGTATTCTTTCCGTGATCAGCGACGCGACCGCGCGTCTGCTGCGCTCCTCCAATATTGAGGCGAAGATCCCGGAGATCCTCGCATCTGTGGGACAGGCCACGGACGTCTCGAGCTGTGCTATTCTGGAGATCGATACCTTTTCCTCCGCCCCGGCCGTGAACATCCAGTACTGGTGGAGAAAACGGGCTGACTCTGCTTTGGATATCTCCTCGGTCGTTACCCGGCATCTCCCCATGATCCTGCGCGCTTCCGGGGATTATTCGTACAATGCAGCCGAGCACGAGAAGCCAGCTTTGGTTTTTGCCGGACTTTCATTTATCATCATGCCCATTCACGGTACGCTGGGCTCCTGGGGGTTTCTGGGTCTCTTTGATGAGGAGAAGGAAATCTCCTGGTCGCCTTCGGAGCGGAACGCCGTCCAAACGGCAGCCAACCTGATCGGTTCGGCGCTACAGCGCAGCAGTTATGAAGAGACCATCCGCCTCAGTGAGGCGCGCAACCGGGCCATCCTTTCCGCATTGCCGGACCTTCTCATCCGGATCGATGTCGGGGGCACGATCCTCGACTATAGCGCCAATCCCGACCACCCGCTTTACCTCCACCGCGATGTGATTACAGGAAGGAAGCTGTCCGAGACCTGGCCAGCGGACCTCGTCGAACAGATCAAAGGACAGGAGAATCAGGGTTCGTTTACCGCCCCGCATGTGGTCGAGGGATTCAAACTCCCGTATATCAATAAGGTCTACGAATCGCGCCTGTACCCGATCAGCCGGAGTGAGGCGTTGGTCGTCATCCGCGATATTACCGACCAGGCCCAGTTGAACGAGATGAAGTCTGATTTCATCAACCGCGCCTCGCACGAGTTACGCACCCCGCTCACGGCTGCCATGCTGATGGCAGAGCTGATCCAGGGTGGTGGCACGCCCGAGGAACTGGACGAGTACTGGCGCACGCTGCGAAGCGAGCTCAACCGGCAGAAGATCCTGATCGACCGCCTGTTGATCGCGGGCCGGCTCGAAAGCGGTATGATGAAACTCGAACGCATTCCCATGGATTTGATCCCGGTCCTCGAAGAGTCGATCATGGCGGTCAAGGCTATCGCGCACAAACGCAGGGTTGCCCTGGAGCTAAAAACGGGGCAAAGACCGGTCTTCGTTTTGGGCGATAAGAGCGGTTTGCAGCAGGTGTTCATCAACCTGATCAATAACGCCGCCAAGTTTTCGCCCGAAGGGGGTACGGTCACGATTGATGTTATGGAAAAGGAAGATGTCGTGAGCGTCTCGATATCGGATCAGGGACTTGGTATTCCCGAAGAAGCCATGCAGCACCTGTTCGAGCGATTTTATCGGGCGAAAAATGTGACCATTGCCGAGATACCCGGCAGTGGGATCGGCTTATATATTGTCAAGTCAATCGTAGAACATTTGGGTGGCGAGATCCATGTGGAAAGCGTACTGAATCGAGGCACGACGTTTACTGTGACCTTGCAGCGCAGTGAAACCGAACGCCAAACAGTAGATGAACTGGCATAAAACCACCCTCGAAATCTCCACGCGCGGCAAGGGGCTCCACGATATCACGGTGACGGTCCGCGCACAGCTCCATGACTGGAATGTGAAAGAAGGGATGTGCTTTCTCTTCCTGCCGCACACCAGCGCCTCGCTGGTCATGAGCGAAAACTGGGATCCCACCGCCCGCGCTGACCTGGAGACTTTCATGGAGCGGCTGGTGCCCGAACGGGAGACATGGTACACACATGACCTGGAGGGCCCCGACGACGCGACCTCTCACATCCGCAGCATGCTGACCGATACGAGCCTAACCATACCGATCGATAATGGCAACTTATCATTGGGGACCTGGCAGGGAATCTATATCTTCGAGCACCGCGCCCGCCCGCACACTCGGACCGTATTGATGCGCGTGTTGAGCGTGGAGTAGGAGAAAAAGAGTCGGGCAAACCTTCGCCCGACTCCCAACGATGAACCACCCAACGATCAAACCACTGAACCACAAAACTACCTAAAACTAAGGCGTGGTCAGAAACCAAACATACTCAGAACCTTTCCATTCCGCCAGCACATTCGATCCATCTGGTTCGAGCACACTCATGTGATGCGAATTCTCAGAAGTTGAATAGGTGGACGCGAGCAGGAACTCGCCATTCATGAGCAAAGCAGGGATTGCAGATAGCCTCGTTTTGCGAGCGACAAACTGTTGGTTGGATGTATCCAGTATTTCCGTCGATGGCGCGCCTGGCCCCCACTTTCTTAAATATAGGAAGCGACCATCGGGTGAGATGGAGAGTTCAATGGCGTCCGTCTCAATGTGTCTCAGTCGGCTGCCGTCCCTGGTCTGAATGATTTCCAAACCTAGGGGCGTGTGTTCCATTTGCCAGTTTCCCTGCTGATCCTGGTACGTGGCGTTATTGGCGCCGACAACGTACACGAACTGCCCATCCGGCGAGATGGCAGCCTGTTTGGACGTTCCATCCGCAATTTTGGCGTAAGCTACTCCCGCGGTCAGGGAAAGCAACCGTTCGAACCAAGTGAGCTGATCTTGGATGTCGAGCGTTCTGACTTTTTGGCTGCTAAAGTCTACAATTGTCATTTGCTCGGAATCCGCGTGAACGACGTAGAGTGTGTCTTGATCAGGAACAAAAGCCAGGCCCGGGTTAAGGTAAAAAGATTGTCCTGGTTCGTGGGTGTTCGCCGAGGTGACATTTTCATCTTTGGGGTAGATTCCGTCTCGGACACCTTCCAGTGCAGCAGACCAGCGCGGGCTCAAATCCGCCGCGTCGAGCAGGAGTACCTGTGGTGTGCCCCCATTCATCTCGTTCGCTGTGAAGCGGTTTTTGATCACTGGCCCATAGAGCATCAACCCTTCCCCATTTACCGTGAATTTCAAGCGTGAGACGTAACCCACACCCATCTCGCGCTGTGCAGTGATGACACCCTTCCCAACGTTCACCATGGTTATCTGGTGTTTGGATTGGCCATGCGCAATCGCGAGTCGCGTTCCATCGGGACTGAAGACCATATTACTTACCCAGCCCCTAAATTCCAACTCGAAACGTCGAACCTTCCAGGCTGGCAGGTCAATGAGCAACAGGCTGCCATCGTAAGCATAATCATTGGGGATGCTCACCACAGCCAGTGTATGCCGGTCGGGTGAGAAAGCGTGAGTGGACACTTGACCAAGCGAAATGGGTGGATAGCCGGGCAAAGCCATCCCGCTGGCCGGATCGAGAGGAAAGAGCAGTATGCCTTCCGAACTGCTCTTCCACTCGGTAGCGAGCAGGCTGGTCTCGAGAGTTGCATTCCGGGCAGGGGATTCGGGCACCGCGGTGCCGGCTGGCGCGCTGGTAGGCTTCGCGGGAATAGATGTCGCGGGAGGGAGAGGCGTGGCTGGTACGTCCCTCGCAGGCGCTGTGCAGGCTGTCAAGACCACGAACAAGGCCAGAAAGACGGTAAGAGGTCGCATATTTTCTCCTTTGGCTGAATGTTCCAGATTAAATACACCGCAAAGAAGTAATGCGTTCCAAAGCTCAATTTCAGTGATTCACGATTCTCCTGTCACTCTTACGAAGAACACCGCGACGGTGTGAGCGATCGTTCGTCGCGAGCGAAGAGTCTCGGCGCCAATTACGGGAGATTCTTCGTCGCCAGAAGAACACTGGATCCTCAGAATGACAGCCCCGAGATTTACTGAATTACGTTAAACGGAGTTCAGAACTCTCTTAGGATCAGAAAGTCGGCCTGCCGCATCGACAAGCCGACTATCATACTCCCCAACTATCGAACTACCAAACTACTTCTCGCCGAACCTCTTCATAAGCAGATCCTTGAGCGTG
>DASTFG010000373.1:0-4028 GCA_035708785.1 Anaerolineales bacterium | reverse complement strand
CTACAGCCTGCGCCTGCTCCCGTTTATCGTCCCGCAAATCAACAACTGGCGGCGGCGCATGCTGCGCGAGCGGGATCTGATGGATGCGATCTTCTAACGGAGAATGACATGAAAGCTATCCGTGTGCACCAGTACGGGGGGCTCGAGGCATTGAAACATGAGGACGTCCCGATGCCGGAACCCGGGGAAGGAGAAGTGCGGGTAAAGGTCGAGGCGGTCGGGGTCAACTTCATTGACATCTATCACCGGATCGGCCGGTACCAGGGAACATTACCGCTGACGCTCGGGCAGGAGGCGGCAGGCACGGTTGAGGCGGTCGGGCCGGGCGTGACGGAGGTAAAACCGGGCGATCGCGTCGTCTATGCCAGCGTCCAGGGCGCGTATGCAGAGTATGCGAACGTCCCCGCTTGGCGGCTCGTCCCCATCCCGGCCGGAGTGGAAGTGCAGCAGGCCGCCGCGGTGATGATCCAGGGGATGACGGCTCACTACCTGGCCCTCAGCACCTATCCGCTCAAGGACGGTGAGACTGCACTCGTGCATGCCGCAGGAGGCGGCACAGGCCAGCTGCTGGTACAGATCGCGAAGCGCTGCGGGGCGCGCGTCATCGGAACGGTTTCGACCGAGGAAAAAGCCGCGCGTGCCCGCGAGGCTGGCGCGGATGAAATCATCCTTTACTCCCGGGACGACTTTGAAGCCGAAGTCAAGCGATTGACAAAGAATGCAGGCGTGGATGTCGTCTATGACTCGGTTGGCAAGGATACTTTCGACAAAAGCCTGAACTGCATCCGGAGGAGAGGCTATATGGTGTTGTTTGGCCAATCGTCTGGCTCAGTGCCACCGATCGATCCACAAACATTGAATGCAAAAGGCTCGCTCTATCTAACGCGGCCCTTCCTGGCCCACTATACCGCGGACCGCGCCGAACTGATGTGGCGGGTGAATGATCTGTTCACCTGGATCTCGGCCGGCGAGCTGAAGGTGCGCATTGACAAGACCTTCGCGCTCTCGGAGGCCGCCGAAGCCCACCGGTATCTCGAGGACCGGCAATCGAAAGGAAAAATTTTGCTAGTCCCCTAGCAGAGATCGACACCAAGAATGAAGCCACTGAGCCTGGTTCAAGCCTGCTCCGTGGCTTCATTGATTCACATGCCTGGTTGGTTCAAAATCTGTTACCATTATACGGTTTTGGAGGTAATTATGGATTTACAGCTCAAAGACAAACGCGCTCTTGTCGTCGGCGCCTCGCGCGGGCTTGGGTATGCTACCGCTTTGACGCTTGCGCGTGAAGGCTGTATAGTGGCCGTCAACAGCCGCGAAAAGCATAGGATCAAGGCGGCGGCGGAGGCGATTGCCGAGGAAACAGGTTCCCAAGCTCATGGGTTTGCTGCGGACGTGACAGGAGTTGCCGCAGCAGATGAATTAATGACGCAGGTGGTCGAAGCCCTGGGGGGACTGGATATCCTGATCACCAACGCAGGCGGGCCGCCCGCAGGCTCGTTCGAGGCGTTCGACGAGGTGGCATGGCAGGTGGCAGTCAATACATCCTTCATGAGCCACGTACGCTTGATCCGCGCCGCGCTGCCGCACTTACGTGACTCTTCCAGCGCGAGCGTTCTGACAGTGACATCCTATGCCGTCAAGCAGCCACTGGCCAACCTTGTTCTTTCGAACAGCGTTCGCGCCGCAACCGTGGGATTGACCAAATCACTGGCACTCGACCTGGGCAAGGAGGGGATTCGCTTCAACACGATTTTGCCCGGCTGGACGATGACCGAGCGCGTGCAGGAACTGATGGCCTTCCGTGCCAAGAATCACGGTACAAAGGTCGAGGAGGAGATCGAAAAACAGACCGCTGAGATCCCGCTGGGACGCATGGGCCAGCCTCAGGAATTTGCAAATGCCGCCGTATTCTTGGTCTCGCCTGCTGCTTCCTTTATCCACGGCGTGGCGCTCGCTGTGGATGGCGGCATCATCAAAGCCGCCTTATGATTCAGCGCTACTGGATTTTTTTGCCTGTACTCTTTCTGATCGGCTGCATACCTCGGTCGATCAACGCACCAGAGCCTACATCTCTGCCGTCGGCAGCCGCTGAAGCACAGGGAACGTTGATCGATTTCTTTTCCTTATTGAATGCCAGAAAATACGCAGACGCGGTTGCCCTGTACGGTGGCAGCTACGAGGTATTACAGGGATGGAATCCCGACCTGGATCCCTCTGATCACGCCGCGCTTTTGGCAATAGCATGTGAACAGAACGGCTTACAGTGCCTGCAATCCCGCACCGCGACCCTTATAGGTCTTCAGGGCGATACATACGTCTTTCAAGTAGAATTCAACAACCCGGACGGCAGCCTGTTCGTACTGGGGCCCTGCTGCGGGGCAAACGAAACCGAGATGCCGCCCGTCTCCCAATTCGACTATCGGGTAACGAGAAATGCTGAGGGCAAGTTCGTAGTGATGGATCTGCCTCCCTACGTTCCCTGATCCGGCCGACCTTTCAAATGAATAAACTCTCCTTCCTCGCGCGCACGTCGCTGCTCATCGCCTTTTTCTTCCTGATCGATAAAGTCCTGGCGTTTGTGCGGGTCGGCATCATCTCGCGCCAGTTCACGGAGGCGGTGGAACTGCTCGATACGTTCAATGCCGCCAACAACCTGCCGGATGTACTCTTCGCCCTTATCTCCGGCGGTGCGCTGGCAATGGCGTTCATCCCATTGATGAGTGAGTATCTCACGACCCGCGGCCGTGCCGCCGCATGGGATTTGTTCTCACGGGTTGCCAACCTCGCCTTTCTGGTCACCGGCGTCGCGGCGATCATCATCTCTATTTTTGCAGAGCAGATCGTCAATGCCGAGCTTGGTATCGCCCCCGGTTTCGGTGCAGAGCAGCGACAACTGCTCGCCGAGCTCATGCGCTTGAACCTCATCGGCACGATCATCTTTTCCATCAGCGGCCTTGTCATGGCCAGCCTGCAGGCCAACCAGCACTTCCTTTTGCCCGCGCTGGCGCCGACCATGTATAACATCGGACAGATCTTCGGCGCGATCTTCCTGGTGCCGCGCTTCGGCATCCACGGTCTCGTCTACGGTGTTATTTTCGGCGCTGCTATGCATCTCCTGGTTCAAGTCCCCGGGATGCTCAGATACAAGTTCAAATGGACTCCCGCCCTTGACCTGCGCCATACCGGTCTCACTGAAGCGTTGAAGCTATTGGGTCCCCGCCTTCTGACCATGTTCGGGATCCAGTTGATCGTTCTCGCGCGCGATAACCTTGCCTCGCGCCTGGACCAGGTCGGCGCGGTGACCTCGCTCACCTATGGCTGGATGATCATGCAAGTCCCCGAGACGCTGCTTGGAACGGCCATCGCGACCGCCATGCTACCCACCCTCTCCGAACTCTCCGCGCGCGCCGATTGGACAGAATTCCGCCAAACGATCGAACGTGCCCTCCGGGTCTTGATCGCGTTGACCATCCCTGTGGCCGCCGTGATGGCCGCCGGGATCCACCCGCTCGTGCGCGCGGCATTCGGCTTCGACGAAGCCACCTCCACCCTCATCACCTGGACGACGCGCGCCTACTTCCTCACGCTGACAGGTTATTCCATCCAGGAGATCGCGGCGCGTTCCTTTTATGCACGTAAAGAACCGTTCTTTCCTCTTTACGCGGTCGTTTTACGGCTCGGGATATTCATCGCAGTTGGGATCCTCGGGATCACTCTGCTCAGAGAGATTGGCGCGCCGGTCATCGCCTTTGCAGAGATCGCTCTGCTGATCGAAGCCATTGTCCTTTTCGGCTGGCTGGGTAGGCGCACACAGGAGCCGCTCCATGTGTGGAGTGCCGTGTTCAAGGGATTGGGCGCGGCTTTGCTCGGCGGTGTAACAGCCTATGGTTTGGCCGTGTTCGTACCCGGCTCCGCTGTATTGACCGCATTGCTGGGGATGGTCGTCGGAGGATTGGTCACCCTTCCTTTCATCTGGTCAGAAGTGAAGCTGCTTTTTAAGCTTTAGAACCAAACACCTATACGAAGGT
>DASTFG010000372.1:0-4503 GCA_035708785.1 Anaerolineales bacterium | reverse complement strand
TATCCAGCATATGACCGACATACGCCGAATCATCATCATGCGCCATAAGCTACCCGGGCTTCTTTAAGTACACGGTCTTTAATACGATGATTGAGAAATTTTGGTGTGACCAGATCCACTTCACGCCCACCGAGCAGTCTGGAAAGGTCATCTTGAATGTCAATAAAGTCAAGTCCCGGAGTATGACCTTCCTCGAATTCCACAAGGATGTCTATATCGCTGGTCGGGCTGAAATCATCGCGCAAGATCGAACCAAAGAAAGCCAGCCTGCGAATGTGGTAACGCTTGCATAGTTCGGCAAGTTTTTTCGGAGGGATAGAGACTTTTACTTTATCCATACGTTGATTATAGCAAATTCAACTGACCTGCGCCGCATTCCCAGCGGACCGATGATCGCGCCCATCGGATTCCACGGTACGTACGGATTGGTGCTATTTGTCTTCGCATCGCGGGTCAGGAATCTGCCTGTGGCAGGATCCCTTCGACAGGCTCAGGGTAAAC
Source organism: Anaerolineales bacterium (assembly GCA_035708785.1). Classification (GTDB taxonomy): domain Bacteria; phylum Chloroflexota; class Anaerolineae; order Anaerolineales; family Villigracilaceae; genus Defluviilinea. The sequence continues at coordinate 4,002 of DASTFG010000372.1, read as the reverse complement.
TCCATACTGTCCATTGCCTGAAAAGTAAGACAGTTAATATTATCTGTAACCTTTCTAACCTTTTCTCACACTGGCCAAGCAAATCGGTACTGGTCAGGTATAAGCCCTTCCAGAAACAAAATCCTGTTCGTCACTTTGAAATGACATCCTGAATCGATAGGGCAAGAGCCTCTATAAATCAAAAGCCCACCTCCTCTCAGAGACGGGCTTACCTATTTACCTCTCTACCTTTCCACTTTCCCTATGGCTTTTCCAGCCCATGCTCCTTCAAAAACGCTTCATCCTCCAGGATTTCCTTCGTCAGTCCGTCCGCTACGATGCGGCCACCGTCCATCACTATCGTGCGCGGGAACAATTCCTGGACCAGCCGCATATCGTGCGTGGAAATCAGCATGGTGATCGGCAGGTCACGCAGCAGGTTGATCAGCGTCCGGCGGGCCCGCGGGTCGAGGCCGGCAGAGGGCTCGTCCAGGATCAGGATCTTCGGGTGCATGGACAACACGGTCGCGATGGCAATGCGCTTTTTCTCGCCCACGCTGAGGTGATGGGAAAGCCGGTCACGGTAAGCGGACATACGAACGGCCTCCAGCGCGGCGTCCACGCGGGCATACACTTCCTCTTCAGGCAGACCCATATGGAGTGGGCCGAAGGCAACGTCCTCGAAGACCGTCGGGGAGAAGAGCTGGTCGTCCGGGTTCTGGAAGACGAGCCCGACCATCGAACGGATGACCGGCAGGTTGTCACGCGTCAGGTGCAAGCCCCCGATCTCGATCGCGCCGCGCCCGTCCAGGATCCCGTTCAGTTGCAGCATCAGCGTCGATTTTCCCGCGCCGTTCGGCCCGACCAGCGCGACCTTCTCTCCTTCACACAGGTTGAATGAAATCCCGCGCAAGGCAACATGCTCGTCGGGATAGGCAAAATGCAGATCGCTGACTTTGACGATATCGCCGTTGTATTCCATGACTTCCATTAGATCCGTCCTGTCCATTGCATGATGATCATACCCACGATACAAAGCACACAGATGATCCAATCACGCCTCTCGAAATGGTGCGGGTGGATCGTCATAAGCTCACCCTTGTAGCCGCGCGCCAGCATCGCGTTGTAGATGCGGTCGCTGCGTTCATAGCTGCGCAGGAACAACTGGCCGGCCATGTGACCGGCAATCCGCGCCCGCCACCCCAGGCTGCCTCCGGACCTCTGGCCGGGTGAGGCCGCCGAACGCGCCTGTCTTGCCCGGAGCAGCCGCATCACTTCATCGGTCAGGACGAAGAGGTAGCGATAGAGGAAGGAAATGATCATCGTGATGACGGCCGGCACGCGCAGATGCGTCAGCGCGTGGACGATCTTCGGAAACTCCGTCACAGCCACCAGCAGGATCGCCATCTGCACGGAGAGCCAGGAGCGGATCACAATGCTCACAAAACGTAACAGCCCCGCGTCCGTGACAGTCATGTCCCACATCAGGAACTGAAACGAGCCGATTGGTTTCCCCGGGATGGAGAAGAGGACTGTGATCGCGGCGAGTGCGAAGGGCAAAGCAATGAACGAGCGCCGGAATGTATAGCCAATGCCAAGCTGTGAGAGCACATTCGCAACCAGGACAAATCCCCAGGCCAGCAGGAACGCGACCCAGGCGCCGTCGGGCAGCAGGGCATTCGAGATGATGAAGGCAACCGTGATCAGCACCTTGATGCGCGGATCCAGTTGATGGATCAGGCTGTGCTTGTGGTGATAACGGTCGAACGCGTCGGAATGCATAGGTCGATTTACGATCTCCGATTGACGATTGAAGATTTACGATTACGATCTCTTTTGCAGCGAGCGACCGGCAACGATCGCGACGACCAGGACGACCAGCACACCCGTCGCACCTGCCATGATCGTAGAGAGTGACGTCTCGCCAAGAATCGGAAGAGTGTAATCGGGAAAGATATGATACGAAGCGGACTGGCCCCTGTTGATGAAGCCCAGGTCGCTTGCCACGCGTTCCAGGCCGTCCGGGTCCGCGGACGCGAACGGCGAAAGGACGACAACTAACAGGGAGATCAGCGCGCCGGCCAGTACCCAGCCGCGTCCGCCCCGCGCGAAAAGAGACTTCTCATCCAGCAGATCGGGGCGTGTCTGGAAAATGAAGGCCAGCGCCGCGATGGTGATCAGCGCCTCACCGACCCCGATCAGGGCATGGACGCCGAGCATGGCGAGTGTAAGGGTTTGCAGATTGCCTGTCCCGCTCAGCCATAGCTGGAGGGCCGTAGCGAGCGCGCCCGCCATCACCGAGAGCCACGCCGCGGCGCCGGCCACCGCGAGCCTTGTGCCGCGCGATCTTCCCAATGCGCCGCGATAGAGACCGTAGCCGATGGCGGCAGTCAACAGGCCCATATTCAAAATGTTCGCACCCATCACGAGCAGCCCCCCGTCCTGGAAGAGCAGCGCCTGCACGGCGATGACGGCGGTCATCACCAGCATCCCTGCCCAGGGACCGAGCGTGATCGCGGCGAGCGCGCCGCCGAGCAGGTGGCCGGACGTCCCACCCGCGACGGGGAAGTTGATCATCTGGGCGGCAAAGATGAACGCAGCCATAATGCCCATCAGAGGGATCTGTCTGTCGCCCAGAGATTTGTTGGTGCGTGAGACGGCCGCGCTCAAAACGATCGCGGTGACGACCCAGCACGCTATGGAAACGACCAGGTTCAGGAATCCGTCTGGAATGTGAAGAGGTGCAGGTGTGTAATGCATAACTATCTCCTTTTCTCCGTTGATTGGCACGCCGGGCAGACACCGAAGAAGGTTACATGACTATCAATACGCACATACCCGCTTGTCGATTCTAATTCTCGATAAAGACTTTCGAGCAAATGATGCTGTACTTCGATTTCGCTCCCGCAGATGCGGCAAACGATATGATGGTGATCATCGCCCGCGATCTGGTACGTCAGACGGCCATTGTTGGAGTGCGAGGCGTGTACAAGGCCGTTTCCAGCCAGGAACTCCAGGGTGCGATAGACGGTGGGCTCCGTCAGCCGCGGAAAATCGCGCTTGGCCTGCCGGTAGATCTCCGTCGGCGGAAGGTGCGTCCCGGCATGACAAAGCACATGCAGGATCGCCAGCCGTTGCGGCGTCATGCGAAATCCGCGGGCGCGGAGCTGAGGGGCGTAATCCAGGCCACAGGTCATAGGAATCCTTATTGCAACTTTTTGCAATAACGGTATATAGTATACAACAAATGGGATTTTCTTACTTTAAGAACAGGATAAGGATTGAAATGTGGCTGGAAGCAACGACTTATGGCCAACCGTTGATTTACTACAATTCATCTAAAAATAGCTGTTTCGCCGTAGTAACACGTGTTAGTAACACGTGTTACTACGATAAGACCGATCCGAGGGACTGTTTTGCAAGATGTTCTATCAAAGTCGGGTCCCAAGGGGACTGCCGCTGCTTTGCGCGGCGTGCGCAAAGGCTTTGGATTCCTCTCCCTGGATCAAGGCTCCCAGAAGTAGGGTATCAGCCCATAAATGAGCGGCTTGCCGCCCACATATTCGACTCCGACCACCCAGGTATGCCAGTCGAGGAAGCCGTTTTCCTGTGTGCCAGGAAAATGTATGGAGTAGAAATCTCCCTCGTATGGCCACGCAGGCTCGTAGGTCGCACCGCCGTGCTTGAGCTCGTTGCAATGCAGTGTGTAGGGCCGGTTGAAGGCCTCCACCAGCTCGGGCACGATGACCTGGTGGAACGATCCGACCTTCTCCGCGCCGCTGCCGGGTTCCGTGCCCCAGTTCACCTGAAAGGTCGTCTCGAACAGGAACCGTGCATGTTCCGGCTTGTAGTTGATCACGGTCCCGTCGCGAAAGTAAGCCACATCCATGCCGCGCTGCGGGCTGACGAGTGAGCTCAGCAGCTGCCCATCGGAGGTGAGCACCGCCGTTTCCAGCGAATCGATCAAGGCCGGCACCTGAGGGTCAGTGCAGACATTTGGATTGGGAACCAGCGGCGTGAGAC
>DASTFG010000371.1:0-8018 GCA_035708785.1 Anaerolineales bacterium | reverse complement strand
TGATCTACGGCGCTTCAGGGAGTGTCGGTACATTTGCTGTGCAGCTTGCCAGGTACTTCGGTGCAGAAGTGACCGGCGTGTGCAGCACCGCAAATCTGGAATTGGTAATGTCCCTGGGAGCTGATAAGGTGATTGATTACACCAGAGAGGATTTCACCAGGAACGGTGAGACCTATGACGTGATCTTTGACACCGTTGGCAAGAGCTCGTATTCCGATTGCATTCGATCGCTCAAGAAGGACGGCGCCTATCTTCACGCTGTTGCTGCGCCGGCAACCAGCATGCGAATGCGATGGACTTCCATGACAAGCAGCAAGAAGCTCATAGGCGGGGGCCCGCGTCCAGACTCTGCAGATCTGGTCTTCCTCAAGGAACTCGTTGAGGCGGGCAAGATAAAACCGGTCATCGACAGGAGCTATTCGCTGGAGCAAATCGTCGAGGCTCACAGATATGTGGACAAAGGGCACAAGAAGGGAAATGTCGTCATAACTTTGGAGCATTGCAGGAAAAACTGACAACCCGGAACGCCCAGCCATGGGGCGGGTCTGTGACTCGCCCTTCTTTTTCTTAAGTACAATCGGAGCATGCTGCAAAAGCTTCGTCGTCTTTATGAGGAATACCCGCGCCAGTACTGGCTCATGATCACCGGTGTGGTGATCAGCACAGCAGGCGGCAGTATGATCTGGCCATTCCTGGTGATCTATGCCAGCGGAAAACTGGATCTGCCGCTTAGCACTGTCGCCGCGTTGATCTCGATCAATGCCGGGACCGGGATAATCTCCTCCTTCATTGCCGGTTCGCTGGCCGACAGGATCGGCCGCAAAGTCGTAATGAATTTCAGCCTCACCGTGAACGGGATCGCCTACTTCCTGCTGATGCGCGCCGAGACATACCCGCAATTCGTCGGGCTCATGGTCATGATCGGCCTGTCGAATCCGCTCTACCAGATCGGCTCGGATGCCATGCTTGCCGATATGATACCCTCCGAGAAGCGCACGGATGCCTTTGCCATCAACCGCATCGCCAACAACGCGGCCTTTGCGCTGGGCCCGGCCATCGGCGGGTTCCTCGCCACGCGTTCGTACGATCTTGCCTTTTACGGGGCGGGTACAGGTTTCCTCACCTACAGCCTGCTGCTGTTCTTCCTGGCGCGTGAGACCCTGAATACGCAAAGCCTCCCGAAGGTTGCCGTCAAAGGCAATGCAATCACGTCCAGACCGTTCGAGACTCCCTTCGGTCGCAGGGCACGGCCTGCGGAACGATCAGGCTACGGGCGCGTTTTACAGGACAAGAGCTATTTGGTCTTTGTTGCCTTGATTAGCATTGGCTTGATCGCGCCTACCATGCTCTGGATCCTGATGCCGGTCTATGCCAAGACCAATTATGGGATTCCCGAATCCTTGTACGGTTGGATCCCCACCACAAACGCGTTGATGTGTGTTTTCGTGCAGTATTCTGTAACCGGCATTACGCGGCGGAGTCCTGCTCTTCCTGTTCTCGCTGCGGGCATGTTGATCTACGCGCTGGGCACGGGCAGCGTCGCACTGATGAGCGGTTTCTGGGGATTCTGGCTCAGCATGGTCATTCTGACGTTTGGCGAGCTGACCCTTGTCCCAACTGCCAGCAAGTACGTTGCCGATCTCGCGCCCGCCGACTTGCGCGGCCGGTATATGTCGATTCACTGGCTCGGCTGGGGCCTGGCGCGCACCCTCTCCCCGATCATCGGTGGTTTCCTCAACGACAACATCGCCCCACGCGCCATCTGGATCGGGGGGCTGCTCATCGGGCTGACGAGCGCTTTGGGACTCTTCCTGCTCAGCCGCGTCTCCCTGGCTCGAACGGCATCGCGGGGACTGGCAGACGATTGATCGTGTAATATTTCCTCCTGGAACCCGTTTTACGACATAACACGCTTCACCTGGTAATGTGTAACCTGCGGATACTGCTCAATGATGTCTCCCGGCCTGACCTGTCCCGGCGGGTTCCGCAGATATAGCCTTTTGTTCCGTCCTGATCATCGCCCATTACACGACCAGACAGCCGGGAAAATCTCGGTTGTGATGATCACGCGCGACCGCGGCCCTCAAATCCGTGCGGCGCTTGAGCACCTGCTGAGCTTCCCCGAGAGACCGCGGGTCATCGTGGTCGATAACGGCTCTTCGGATGAGACGGTCCAGCTCGCGCGGGTCGCGTCATCCGCCATCGACATTGTGCCGCTCGACCGCAACCTTGGAGGCGCGGGCCGGAACGTGGGCGTATTGAGAGCGGAGACACCCTACGTGGCTTTCAGCGATGATGATTCCTGGTGGGCGCCTGGAGCATTGGCGCGCGCCTCGGATCTCCTCGATGCTCCCCGAGCCTGGGACCGATCGCGGCGCGGGTGCTGGTGGACCCGGACGAGCGGCTCGATCCCGTTTCTCGGGCGATGGCGACCAGTCCACTTTCTCGGAAGGCGCAAGGCGAGACCCTCCCCGTTGGTGTGCCGGTCGTCGGATTTGTTGCCTGCGGCGCTGTGGTGCGCCGGACGGCATTCCTCCAGGCAGCCGGATTCGAACCACGCTTTGGCGTTGGCGGCGAGGAGCAAGTCCTGGCACTGGATCTACTGCGCAGAGGCTGGCAGCTCGCGTTTGTCGATGAGGTTGTGGCGCACCACCATCCCTCGCCAATTCGAGATGAGGCAGGAAGTCAGCGCCGGGAAGTGCGCAACGCGCTCTGGACGGCATGGCTTCGCCGTCCCAGCCGCTCTGCCCTCGCCGTAACCTGGCGGACTGGGGTATCGTCTTTAAGAGATCCTGTGCTCCGGGCGGGGCTGGCGGATGCGATCCTGGGGCTGACGTGGATCCTATTGGCGCGCCATCCAATTCCGGCGACGATCGGGCGTCAGGTCAAAATTGCCGAAGAGGCATTCTACACTTAATCCTACGCGGCTCAATCAGCTTCACGTGCACTAAAAAGGGAAACACCTTATCTCAGGCGGGGGAATTCCCCAGTTGCCCCATTTGCCGATCGTTTATATAGTTGATTACCGGCTTGTCCCGAAAGTCAGCAAGCTGGTGGAAAGAGTATCCGTATGGGACGTGACCGGAAATCCAAACACAAGCTGTCCAGGCGCGAGGGTAAAGATCTCTTCGGGACTGGCGGCGAGAGCCTGCAAAGGCGGCTGCACCAGCCTCCCGGCATGCACGGCCGAAGACCCACGCGCAAGACGAGCGTGTATGCCGAGCAGTTGCGCGAGAAACAAAAGGTCAAGCGGATGTACGGGCTGCGCGAAGAACAATTCAGGCGTTATCTGGAGATGGCCCTTCGGTCCCGAGAACCGACCGGCATAGCCTTGCTTAAACTGCTCGAGCGCCGGCTGGATAACGTGGTCTACCGACTGGACCTCGCCCGGACTCGGCCTCAAGCCCGCCAATTCGTAACTCACGGCCATATTCGGGTAAATGGCCAACCTGTCAATATCCCCTCCTACATTGTGAATCCCGGCGAGGAGATCCATATGGACCCATCTGCGCTCCAGATCCCGGATGTCCAGGAATTGGCCCAGTCGACGCCGACCGTCCCCGGGTGGCTGGAGAAGCGAGACGGCGGGGGGGTTGTAGTCCGTGAGCCCCACCGGGAGGAGATCGATCCCGATATTCAGGAACAAAGAATCGTAGAGTTTTACTCCCGCTGAGCAGCCTCAGTCTGAGTGGCGCCAACGATAATCAGAGCCCATATTCCACCAGCGGCATCCCCAATAAAATTTCTCACCGCCCGACTTTCGACGTTCTCGTTCGGGGGCGCTCTCAAAATTATCCTCGAGTAGAAAGGAGTGCAATAGAGATGCAAATCGACTTTACATCTTCAGGAGGATTTGCCAACCTGGAGCTGGCATACCGCGCAGATACCGAGACCTTGCCAGAGGAGCAGGCTAAGGAATTAGCCAGGCTGATCGAAAGCTCCGGCGTTTTTGATCTTGAACAGGACGATCTACCTCCAAGCCCCAGGGCGGCTGCTGGCCCCCCAGACGTGATTGCTTACCGCCTCTCATTATCCGAAGGGGCCAGGCAGACCACTCTTTGGTTTAATGATGTTACTGTGCCGGCTTCCGTACGGCCGCTGCTGGCCTTTTTACGAAAGCTCGCACTGGAAGAGAAGAAGAGAGGTAGATAAGTGTGATACAAACGGTACCAACCTGAGGAATTCGCCCACCGGCCCGGATGGACCATTCGGCGGTATGCTCGTCATGATACACCGGCGGTAACGGGTTCGGGATAAACTATGCCAAGTAAGCAGGCATTGAATTTGCCCACACAGAATGCTATACTTGTAAAAATCACCTGGGGTAAAGCTCTCTGATTTATCGCCTTTGACGTTACGGGTAATGGATGCTGCAATCCAGCCCCACCTCATTATGGAGGGAAAGTAAATGCTTCCAGCACTAACCGACCGTGAAATCCAAATTCTCAGACTGATGACGAATGGGCTGACCAATCGACAGATTTCCGGCAATCTTTCGATCAGCGAATCAACGGTCGAGAATCATGTGCATCACATCTATAAAAAACTAAAGGTTTCGAACAGAGCCGAGGCTGTCGCGTATGCTTTCCGCTCGAGAATTGTTCATCTAAATGAGGGGATGGAAAATAGAGGGAATCCTTCATGACGGCGTGCCGCCCAATCACTATAATATTTGCCACTTTCCTTCGGGCCATTGATGACACGCTCATGGAATCGATGTCCCTTACAGGGTAGGCAAAGCTCTTTACTGCTTTTTATCAATCGGCCGAAGCGAGGAATGAGCGGAGTACGTCCCGAAAGGAGGTCGGCGTCAAGACCAGAGAGCTGCAAACCAGAATAAACGCTGCCATACGTGATCTTGCTGCACAAATATGCGGTCTAGTTCGGCAAAACGCACCTCTTTTGTATCACCAGGGTTAAGCAAGTTACCAATTGGGCGGGGACAGCCCGCATGGAGAACCTCACCTCAGGCGCTTTCATGTCTCACGAACTCAACCTTCAGAGCCTCACGCTGGATGATCTTGTACAACGCTGCGAGCAAGAGACGAATCTCTATTTCAAGCATCAGCGTCACGATACCAGATACTGCTACGAGCTGTTCCGGCGGGCAATTCAGGACGGCGACCAATCGGTTTGGGATAATATTTATGCCTGCTACAGACTACTCGTGGTTGGCTGGGTGAAGAAACATCCAGCCTTTGAGTCAAGCGGAGAACAGGTTGAGTACTTTGTCAACGGCGCCCTGGCGAAGCTTTCTATTTCCCTGACGCGCGAGCGGTTTCGCGGCTTTTCGGATCTCGAGTCCGTATTACGTTATTTGAAGATGTGCGTCCACAGTGTCATTATCGACCATCACCGCTTGTCAGAGCAATTGAACCTGGAGGCCCTGGACGCGGCCTCGAGAAAAGTGTCGACCGATCCATCGCCCGAGGACCACGCCCTGGATCAATCGTCCAAACGAACACTCTGGGACTTTATCACGGCTCGGCTGCACTCTGAGAAGGAGCGCACAGTGGTCTACGGCTCGTTTGTCCTGGATCTGAAGCCGCAGGAGCTGTACGATCATTTTCGAGGAACGTTCAGCGACGTGGATGAAGTCTATCGGGTGAAGCAAAACGTCCTCTCCCGCCTCCGCCGGGATCCTGAGTTCCGGAAACTCCTCGGTAGAGGTGAGTGAAAACCGTACGTTCTTTCGTTTATGCTGAATAGGAAGCCAGATGTTCTTTAAGCGTTTTGCTACCAGAACATGCTCTACACCAATATGGCTCGATCCTACGGTTTCAGACAGGGGCAGGGAACCTTTCTAGGAGATTTGTTTTGACTACGAACTGTGTATTCCCGCCGGAGCTAGAAGATAAGCAATTACTGGCCCATCTGGATAATCCAGAGGCCAGTCCAGAGATCACCCGTCATTTGGAGCAATGCCCGCATTGCCGTGAAAAAGCACAAAGCCTCGATCGACTGCAGAAACGCCTGACCGCTCGACTCTACAGGGTTTCCTGTCCATCGTCGATGGAACTGGGAGAATACCACCTACGCATGTTACCAGCACCCCAAATGCTGGTCGTAGCGCAGCATGTGCGTGGGTGCCCGCATTGCACGCGGGAGGTTGCAGAACTCGAGGATTTTTTAGAAGTTCTGGCTACAGAAGATAGCCTTGCGACAACAGCAAAGGTACTCATCGCGCGCCTGACTGGTGGACAGACGGAAGTTGCAAAGCCAGCCGTCGCACTGCGCGGTGAAGCCCAGGGGCCCCTTATTTTTGAGGCGGATGGTATTGTGATTACTTTGGATGTGCAATCAGGTCCCAAGGAGGCGGTATCCATTCAGGGTCAGGTGGCCGCCGATGATCAAGATCAATGGACCGGCGCGATCATTAAGATGTTACAGGTTGACAGATCAGAATTAACTGCCTCTCTGGACGATTTAGGAGCTTTTGACTTTCCGGAAGTTCGTCCAGGTTCCCTGGAGCTTCGGATCACATCGCCTTATGGCATTGAGGTACGGATCCCGAATGTCGATATTGCTGGCTGAACGAGGACGATGAGCACGGAGATAGGATTGGGCCAACAACTAGAACAGTGGTTGGCGGACAAAATTCCGCCTGACTTGCTTTTAACTCCTTTACCGGATTCAGTGGCACACGAGGTGGTTGAGCATCTCAAAAAGGAAGCAGACCGGTATTGGTCCATCGATCCGAATTGGTCTTTGAAGTATGCTGACCGAATTGTCGCTATTGGTGAAGCCAGGAATGACAAATCCCAGGTCGCTTTAGGATTAATGGCGCGTGGCGATGCGCTCAAGCTTTTAGGTAATCTAAAGCGGGCCTGGGAAATGCTCGAACAGTCCGGAAACTTGTTTCAAGCGGCCGGCGATGAAGTTGGCTGGGCGCGTACCCGTATTGGCCGTCTATTTCTTGGTCCCGATCTAAATCGTGTGCCAGAGACACTGGCAGATGTGGAACAGGCTCGCGCCATCTTCCATGAACGAGGGGAACAGGAAAAGCTGATGCGCCTGGAGATCAATACTGCCTATATCCACACCTTGCTAGGCAACCAGCGTCAAGCCCTGTCACTCTATCACTCAGCCCTGGCCCTGGCCGAAGCGCTTGGTGGGATTGGTGAGCCTCATCTGGGCATGTTACATATGAACATCGGTTATGTCCATGAGTCATTGGGTGATTTTCCGCAGGCGCTCGTCTATTATGAAAGAGCCCGTTCGCATTACCTGGCCCGCGACGAAACGCGCAATATTATCAATATCGAAAAGAACATTGCCTGTATTGCTCTGGCTCAGGGGCATTATCGTTCCGCTCTGAACATTTTGAACAGTGCTCTAGCGCGCGGGCTGGAGCAGTTCCCGCGTGAAAATGCGAGAGTCAAGCACAGCCTGGCGGAATGTTACTTGAATCTCAATCGGTACGACGAGGCACGCGATCTGGCGCGGCAAGTACTTGAAGGCTACCATAGTTTCAACGACAGCTATAGAAGTGCAGGTGCCCTCCTCCATCTAGCTACGGCTGAAGCCGAATTAGGCAATTTGGCTGCTGCTCAATCCGCGCTGGATGAAGCCGCGTCGATTTTCACCTCCATCGGGTCGTTCACCTGGAGTATGCTTGCCCGCTTGTGGCACGGCCAGGTAGCTTTTAAGCAGGGCAACTATGAGCTGGCAGCGCAGGAAGCTCGGGCCGCCGCCAACTGTTTCGAGGCCGAAGGTCAACACGTCAACTATGCTAATGCCTGTATCCTGATTGGGCAGGTCGCTCTGGCATGTGGTGATTTTGCTTCTGCCGGCCGGCATGGTGGACACGCCTTGCGGGTTGCTCAGCATTACAATGTCCCGTCCCTGCGTTACTCTGCCCACCTGCTGCTTGGCCGTGTCGCTAAGGCCACCTCTTTGCTAGTACGCGCCGCCCGCAGCTTTCGCGCAGCAGCCGCGACCATCGACCGGGTTCAACGCGGCCTGACTATCACCTTGCGCTCCGGCTTTCTGGAGAATAAGGGTGAAGCTTGGCGAGA
>DASTFG010000370.1:0-2654 GCA_035708785.1 Anaerolineales bacterium | reverse complement strand
GTGGCATTGTGGCTTTCTGCGATCAATGTGAGATATCGGGATGTGAACCATGCCCTGCCGTTCCTGACCCAGTTCTGGCTCTTCATTACGCCGGTTGCATACTCGTCCTCGGTCATTTCCGAGCAATGGCAGATCCTGTATTCGTTTAACCCGATGGCCGGCGTGGTGAACGGCTTCCGCTGGGCTCTGCTTGGCACAGGCAATGGGCCTGAAATCACATTATGGGTCTCGGCGATCATCTCCATCCTGATCTTTGTCTCCGGTCTTTTTTATTTCCGTAGCATGGAAAAGACGTTTGCGGATACGATCTAGGTAACATGTCATTGCCAGCGCTCTTCGCGAGGCAATCTCCCCGTTGAAGCGCCTGTGCCAGTAATCATGTGGAGATTGCTTCGTTGGGATTTCGGCACTCTCGTGTCTTATCCACTCCTCGCAACGACAGATCAAAACTATGACGATCGCAATCAGCGTAGAAAACTTAAGTAAGCGTTACCAGATCGGCGCGGCAGAGACGAAGTTCCGCTACAACATGCTGCGCGATGTGCTGGTGGATACCTTTTACGCGCCTGTGCGACTGGCGAAAGCGCTTGTTGGAAAATCTGATAGAAGGATTAATCGAAACTTTGTCTGGGCGCTGAAGGATGTTTCCTTTGACCTCGAAGAAGGGAAAGTACTCGGCATCGTCGGGCGCAACGGCGCCGGCAAAAGCACGCTGCTGAAAATCCTCTCACGCGTGACCGAGCCAACGGAAGGGACGGTCACCGTGCGCGGACGCGTTGGCTCACTGCTCGAAGTGGGGACCGGCTTCCACCCCGAGCTCACGGGCCGGGAAAACATCTATATGAACGGCGCGATTCTCGGTATGAAGCGCGCCGAGATCGATAAGAAATTCGACGAAATGGTCGATTTTTCGGAAGTCGGACAATTCATCGACACGCCTGTCAAGCGCTATTCCTCTGGCATGTACCTGCGGCTGGCGTTCGCGGTCGCAGCACATCTTGAGCCTGAAATCCTGGTCGTCGATGAAGTGCTGGCTGTCGGCGATGCGGAGTTTCAGCGCAAGTGCCTGGGCAAAATGAGTGATGTCGCGCAGCAGGGGCGGACGGTCCTGTTCGTCAGTCATAATATGTCGGCGATCTTGCGTCTTACCCAGGAAGCAATCGTCTTGAAAAAGGGACAGCTGATCAAGCGCGCGCCCACACGCGAGGCTGTGGATTTTTATCTCGCTTCCGGGCAAACCGAATCGGGTGAGCGCGTTTGGGAGGCGGAAGACATACCGGCGGGGAGTGCCCCGTTCAGGCCGATCCGGCTGCGGTTGAAGGATCGAAGCGGAAAAATCGTGGATACGATCCGGTCCACCGAGCCGGTCATGATCGAATGGGAATACTGTCTCGAGGCGCCTATAACCGGCCTGCGCGTCGGCGTCTACCTCAATACCATGCGCGGCGAATATGTGTTTACCGCGTTCGACACCGACGATGCAAAGCAGTACGAACAATTTGGCGCCCGCCAGGCAGGTCGTTACATCAGCCGCTGCGAAATCCCGGCCGACTTTTTCAATGAGGGCCGGTACTCGCTGGGCGTGAATGCCAGTTCGTTCGGCATGCGCCGCTATTTCATGGACGAGAACGCGCTTTCGTTCAACGTGGATATCTCCGGTGCACCGGGTACGCAGTGGCCCGAAGTGCGCCAGGGTTCCATCCGCCCACGCTTTGATTGGAAGATCGAAAAACTTGATTAAAAAATCTAGTGTTGTTCGCCCGCAGTTCGATTTGCTTGGCAAATCGTGCGGGTAGGATGCAGTGCAACTGCATCCCAAACACAATTTATGCTCAACAAAACCTCCCTCCGCAATTTTCTTGGCGAACTGCCTCTTGCCGCCGAACTCGATTACACACTTCGGCAAAGAAACCGCGCCCGCAGGGATCATTACAATCTTTCCCAACTGGCGAAGTCTCTGCCGCGTGCGGTTGCGCAGGTTGAGCGATTTGCGCAAAACGCAAAACCGGGAAAGAACATTCTTTTCTTTGCAACGCTCCATTATTGGATCGAACAGGCGGCATACATTTCCCTCACCCTCGCGGGACTGGGACACAAAGTCACGTTGATGACTCTGCCTTACTCCGAATGGCATAAGGAGATGGATAAGCTAACGCAACGGCAACGTGTGCTCCACACGCGGGATGCTCTCTCTGCTTCAGCCCCATTGGTGAATCATGTCTCTTTCCTCAGCTTGGAACCTGCTTCCGTTTTACCGGCTGCGCTCAATTCTGAGATAGAAGAGATCTCCCTGTGGGACGCGCAGTACACACTCATGCGCGAAGAAGTGAAGCTGGACTCTCCCAAAGATCGCGCATTGTATGAACTCCGTATCAAACGCAACACCTTTGCTGCACTCGCCGCGCTCGAATGGATGCAGGCTCATAAACCTGACGTTGTCCTGATCCCCAATGGGTTGATCCTCGAAATGGGAGTTGTTTTTCGTGTGGCGCGCTATCTGAACATTCCTGTTGTCACCTTTGAATTCAATGACCAGCGCGAACAGATATGGCTCGCGAAGAATACATCCATCATGCAGCAGGATACAGATTATCTTGTTCGGGAACGCTGCAGTTTACCCATGACCGATGAGATGTACGAACGCCTGGCTGATC
>DASTFG010000369.1:0-11739 GCA_035708785.1 Anaerolineales bacterium | reverse complement strand
CGTAAAGAGCAAAGGTTTGTACGTTGAGCAGGCGATCGACGGAGTGCGTATACTGCGAGCCTACAGCGCTCCGACGTTGCACCGCAGCTATTTCTGGCGCGCTGTTTCTTGGTTCAGTTTTATGTTTAGCTCAGTCTGGGTGGCTCTGCAGGTGAAAGATGCAGACCTGGTCATGGGCACAACGCCGCCGCTTTTTCAAACGGTCTCAGCCTGGTTTGTTGCGCTTGTGCGGCGCAAACCTTTCCTGCTGGAAGTGCGCGACCTGTGGCCGGAGTTCGCCATCAGTATGGGCGTGATCCGCAATCCTCTCCTAATCACGCTTGCCCACTGGCTTGAAAGATTCTTATATCAACGGGCGACGCATATCCTGGTGAATTCTCCTGCGTATAAGCAACATATTCTCGGGAAGGGTGTGCCGAAAAAGAAAATCAGCTTTATTCCCTATGGAACAGATATCGATATGTTCAACCCGGGCGTAGATGGCTCACCGATTCGGGAGAAACTCGGTCTGCAGGATGAGTTTATCGTCTTATATGCGGGTGCCATAGGACAAGCACATGACCTTTATACCGTGTTGCGTGCCGCACATCGGTTGAAGCATGAAGCCGCTATTCGTTTTGTCATTTTTGGTGATGGCAAAGAACGCACGAATCTGCAACTTGAGGCAGAGCGATTGGGTCTGAAAAATGTAGTCTTTGCCGGAAGTTCCCCTAAGAAGCAAATGCCACTGGTGCTTGCCTCAGCAGATGTCTGTCTGGCAATCCTTCAGGATCTCCCAATGTTCCGTACGCCGTATCCCAATAAGGTCTTTGACTATATGGCGGCGGGACGGGCGACCATTCTGGTAATCGATGGGGTGGCTCGCGAGGTTATCGAAGCCTCCGAGGGAGGAGTGTTTGTCCAGCCCGGAAATGACGAGCTGCTCGCGAGGACAATTTTGAAACTCTCGAAAGACCCGGCGCGTGTCAGACGAATGGGAGAAAATGCGCGCGCATACCTGGTAAAACATCTGGATCGGCGCGGCAAAATGCAGGAAACGTTACAATTGCTGATAACCCTGGTGTACTCGTGAAGACTTTCCTTGCGCGCGCGGCCGGCATAAAGCTTGAATTTAGACAGGTGCAAGACTGAGCCTTTTGGTCATGTTGCCAATTGCTGTGTTTGTCCTCCTTGTCATTCTCGCTTATATTGGCGTCCTTCTCATTCGTCGTCTGGCGCTGCGCCATCGGATCATCGACCATCCCAAGGAGCGCAGTTCCCATTCTTTTCCAATGCCGCGCGGCGGCGGGCTGGCGATCGTCGTGCTCGTTCTTGTAACAAGCCTGTGGTTCGCGTACGAAACGGTTCTAAACCGGAGTCTGGTCTACATCCTGCTGGGAGCGATCCTGGCCTGGGTCGGCTGGCGAGATGACATTTACTCGCTATCCCCGAAATTCCGCTTTCTGGTGCAGGGATTGATCGCGCTTATATCGATAATAGTGATGGGATATTTCAGAGTGGTGCGGATTCCCGTGTTCGGCGATGTCGACCTGGGCGTGATCGGGATCCTGATCACGTTTTTTTGGATCATCGGCATGATCAACGCCTACAACTTCATGGACGGGATCGACGGTATGGCGGGCGGCGTGGCGCTCAGTGCGGGCCTGTGCTGGCTGGTGCTTTCATCCAATGTCCACAACCAGTTCGTGTTCTGGGTGGCGCTCTCCATCGCGGCGAGCAGTCTGGGCTATCTGGGACATAACTGGCCGCCCGCCAGGATCTTCATGGGCGATGTCGCCAGCACGTTTCTCGGGTATAGCTTTGCCGTTCTGCCGCTGCTGTCTGCCGATCAGAGCGGCGACGCGCTGACCATCGGTACGCTGCTAATGTGGACGGTCATCATCGACCCGGGAGCGACGTTCATTGGGCGCCTGCTCAAACGCGAAAATATCTTTTCCCGTCACCGCTCACACCTGTTTCAGCGACTGGTCATCAGCGGCTATCAGCAGGGGACCGTAAGCTTTTTATACATCCTACTAACTCTCCTGGCCGGATATCTGACCTACATTTGGTCGCATGGAAATCAGATTGCTTCGGTATTTATCTTCGTGGGCCTTCCGCTGATCTGGATCCTGCTATCGGTTCACACGGCCCGGCTGCGAAGTGCCAGGACCCTTCCGGATGAGCAGATCGGATCGTCCGTAGAGGGCAAGTGAAATGAAGACAAGAAACAGCCCGAAATGCTGAATAATTTTCGAACGTTTCAGTCTCTCTTCCAATCACATGGCTCGCGCTGGCTTCTGTTCCGGGTGGGTTATGCATTACGGATGCGGACCGGCTTTGTCCGCTTGCATATGCCCGCGTATGCTTGGGCAGAGCGTCCGCTTGGCACATGGTTGAAGAAAGGCATGGCCTCAGAACCTGAAGCATATGTTCGGTGGCGAAAACAGAATTCTCCCCTGTTCTTTTTCGAGCAGCCAGCCCTGCCCGATCGGGTCCCGTGGGATACCCGGCTCGCAGTGGTTGACGCGGAACGGATATTGAACGGTGAACTCAAATACTTTTCCCACGATTTTCGAAGAACCGGATTTCCGCCGGACTGGCACGCCGATCCTGTTTCGAGGCTCAAACTGGATTCAAAGAAGCATTGGTCCGAAATTCGGGACGATGCAGAGGTGGATATTAAGTTTGTCTGGGAAGTAAATCGTTTTAGTATGGCCTATACCCTCGTCCGTGCCTATGCCTCCACGCGGGAGGAAAGGTTTGCTGAGGCGTTCTGGAGACTGATCGAGTCCTGGAAAGGTTCCAATCCTCCCAACCGTGGTGCCAACTGGAAGGACGGACAGGAGATCGCGCTGCGTCTTATGGCCTGGTCCTGGGGCTTCTATGGTTTTCTCAATTCCCCGTCCACCACCCCGGACCGCATTGCGCAATTCACCATGCTGGTCGCGGCGCAGGCAGAGCGGATATATCGAAACATCGCCTACGCCATTTCCACACACAGCAATCACACGATCAGCGAAGCGTTTGGGCTCTGGCTGGTCGGGCTGCTCTTCCCGGAATTGAAGGAATCTGAAAGATACCTCAACCTGGGACTCGAACTTCTCGAGCGCGAAGCCTCCGCGCAGTTTTTCGCCGACGGCAGTTACTCGATGTACTCGTTAAATTATCATCGATTTGTGCTGCACATCTATCTCTTTGTGTTGCGATTGGGCGAGTTAAATGGCTCTCCCTTATCCGAATCCTTGCGTCGCGCGGTCGCGTCCTCGATAGATTACCTATATCAACTAATCGATCCACAAACCGGACAGATGCCGCTCTACGGCTCGAATGACGGGGCGCTGGTCCTGCCGATCAACAATTGCGATTTCACAGATTACCGTCCTGTGCTGCAGTTGGGGTCATTTCTGACGAAAGGCAAACGGTTTTTCGAACCTGGCCCGTGGGATGAAGACCTGTATTGGTTTTATGGCTCAGATGCATTGGGATCACCGGTCAAGGCTCCTCAACAGACCTCTCAAGCTTATCCGGATGGCGGGCTATATCTTCTACGAGGCTCGCAGGGCAAGGCCATCATTCGCTGCACGGACCATCGAGCGCGGCCCTCCCACGCCGACCAGCTTCACGTGGATTTGTGGTGGAATAGTCACAACATCGCCTGTGATGCCGGGACGTATCTATACAGTGGGCCAGGTGAGTGGCGAAATGCTCTCGCCCGTACTCCGGCTCACAATACGGTAATTGTCGACGGCCGGGATCAAATGAAAATGGTCACCCGTTTCACCTGGACGGATTGGTCGCATGGAAAAGTCCTGCACCAGGATCATAAATTCTGGCAGGGGGAACATGATGGGTATAAGCGCCTGTCCGATCCCGTCAGCTACAGACGAACAGTCTGCGCGCTGGATAACGATCGCTGGCTGGTTGTGGATCATCTCCATGGAAGACAAGTTCACCATTACTCTCTTCACTGGCTCCTCAACGACTTTCCCTACACCCGGCAGGGAAATGTGGTGCGCTTGTGGCTGGCAACCACGAAATACCAGGTCCAAATGGGATTGCTCGAAGGAGAATCTGTATTCTCGGTTGTCCGTGGGGATGAAAGCAGCAGGCGCGGCTGGCGCTCGCCATATTATGGTCACAAAGAACCGGCCATTTCTGCCGTGCTGGAAACCGACCAAGCCCAGGCCCGCTTCTGGACTTTCTTCGGATTCGAAACTGATTCAATTGAATTGAGAGGCGAAACTTTGAAGATCGGCTCACATGATTGGGAGACCTCCATCAACCTAGAATCTCCAATCGCCGATCTCTAATTACTGCTTCACCCATCCGCCACACGATCACTGGCCTTCACCGCGCGACGAGCCAAACCCGTACCAGACTTCTTACGCCGCCTCTCCAAAGCAATCGGACAGTAAGAGCTCCAGCCGGCGCGCGAGCATGGTGAACGAATAATAGCGGGAGGCCAATTGGTAATTATGCTCGCCCTGTTCCTGGGCCTCTTCCGGATGGGTGAGGATGTAACGCGCCTCTTCGAGCGTTTTCCCGCTGATGAAGCCGTCGAATTCGATCACGTGAAAGCCCTTGGGTCTGATATCTGCCTCATAAATCGAATAGTTATTCACGACCAGCGGGCGTTTGAAATAGACCGCTTCGAGGAACGCGTTGCCAAATCCTTCGATGGAGGAAGGATAAGTAACCAGGTCTGCGTGCGGGTACACATCTCCCAGCGTGTAAACTTTCCTGCCATCGGGCGTCAGACCCCTCGTGTCGCCGACGATGGCCGACTCGAAATTGACCTTGACCTCCAGTAAGGCCGCGAACTCACGTACACGCTTCTCATACTCGGTGCCCTCATCGCCGGCCGCATGCGAGATAACGAGTTCCGCAGGCAGCCCGAGGCGCCGGGTCAGCTCGATGGCGTGCTCGATTCCCTTGCGCTGGATGATCCGCGTCGGTTGCAGGATCAAATACTGGCCGGGAGCCAGCCCAAGGTCCGCGCGAGCCGTGCTCGCGTACTCGTCCGGCGCAGGTGGAGGAGAGTCGAAGTCCATCACGTTGGGGATGATCATGGCCGCCACGCCGATGCGTGAGGCAAGCTGGTGCTCTTGCACCGAGTTGATCACCACGTGCCGCACGGACGGTAAATCGGGTGGGAATGCCATCGCGAGGTAATCGCGTACACTGTTCGTCATGAAGCGCTGGCGCTCCCAGTGAAAATCATGATGGTGGGCAATGACCGGGTAGCCCGTCTCGGCGATGAACTCGGTCAGTGCCAGTCCGAGCGACAGGTTGATGGGGATCGTGAGCGCGTTTTCGACGATCAGCGCCTCGAGGCGGAACTGGTGCACGAACTTATAAAGATGTTCCTTGAAATAGTCCTTTAATTCCTGCACTTGTTTCGTGACCCGCGCCGGGCGGATATAAATGGAGAAGAAATCCTGGTGAAGCGCTTCGATCTCGGGATGGGCTCTGCGTCCCTCGTGCATGTGTCCCCACGTCCCGGCATACACGATCTGGTTGATGGCGTCGATTGTCGGATGGCGATAAAAGGCCTCCGGAACAACATAGCTTATTTCAGGCGGACGGTCGCATAAGCCGCAAAAGTAAAAACACTCGTGCCCCAGCCGTTCGATGACGGTCGCCCACTTGGAAGTTTCGAGTGAAACGCCGTCAGTGCCTGCAAAACGCGTGGAGATGAATCCGATGCGTCGTGAAGGTGTCATATTTTGTCTCCTTAACGATAAGTTTCTGTAGAATATATTTCCACATTTCGATACCGACGTTTTATACCATAAAGGAAACGGCTCGTGATTGGATCACGAACCGTTGGCCGATTCGCCGCTGACGTTGCATTCATATCAAAAAAGATTGGTCAGCTATACCTTGACCGCGGCTTCCTCTGTTCTCAATTTCTCGGTCGCGCGGAAATACTTTAAATAGCGTATTGAATTCGGATCCTTGCCCAGCAATAGATCTATGGCGCGGATGGTGTTCCCCAGTTTGATCGGGTCCGTGATCGAGCAGGTCGCGCCTGCCTGGATCGCGAGTGCAAGAAACGCGCTGTTCACGGCATGGCGATCTGGCAGCCCAAACGAAACGTTGCTCGCGCCCAGGCTGATATTTACACCATATTCCGCCCTGACCCTTTCAATGGTCTTGAGTGTGACCATGGCCGCGTAGCTGTTGTGCCCAACCGTCATGACCAGCGGATCGATGATGATGTCCTCCAAGGGGATCCCCGTTTTTGTAGCGCGTTCGATGATTTTCCCCGCCGCAGCGAGACGCCCCTCGGGTGTGGGGGGGATGCCCTCATCGGCAATCGTCAGGCCGATGACTGCCGCGCCTCGATCCTTGACGATCGGCAAAACTGTCGCAAGCTGCTTTTCCTCCCCGTTGACCGAGTTGACCAGCGGCTTCCCCGGCGCCAGCCTGAGCCCCGCTTCGAGGATCTTGGGCTCATTGGAATCGATACAAAGCGGGACGTCTACCACGGACAGGACGGCCTCGACGACCTTCGGCATGATCGCCGCCTCGTCGATTTGCGGGTGGCCTACGTTCACATCCAGCACGTCCGCGCCCCAGGCTACCTGTCTCCGGGCCAGATGTTTCACGTAATCGAAATTTTGTTCGACAAGCGCCTGTCCCAATTTCTTCAAGCCGGTGGGGTTGAGCTTTTCCCCGATGATCACGAACGGCTTATCCGCCCCGATAATGACTTCCTTACTATTACTCTTCAATGTAGTGTGCATGTTTCCACTCCGAAATGTATCGCAACCTTTATGTTGCTATGCTCAGTCCAAGATGATTTTGCAGAGCATGCCCCGGGAGCCAATGCCGCTGAATCTCAGGCCGAAATCGCATAAGACGGCACGACAATCTTAGCCGGCGCTAGCCCTGACTCCGTAATTATACGCGGGACGATTTCGTCCCACCCGACCGGCATAAGATGGATGCCATGGATTCCCTGCTGGTGATATGTTTTGATCCGGGTGATCAATTCCAGCGCGATCCGGACGCCCTCCTCCTGTGCGTTTCCTGTCACATCGGCAGTTTCCATTCGTTCCAGAACATGTTTTGGGAGATGCACACCGGGCACTCCCGCAAGGCGCCGCGCCATCTTTAGGCTTTTGAGCGGTGTCACACCTGCCAGGATATAGACCTTAACGAGGACGTTTCTCTTCGCCAGCTCGTTAAGCCAGATCTCCATGCCGTCCACGTCGAAGATCAGATTCGTCTGGAAGAATTGCGCGCCCGCATTCACCTTTTTGTGCTCACGGAGCGCCTGGAATTTCGGGTTGGATGAGAAGGGTGAAGCCGCTGCGCCCAGGAAAAACTTCGGTGGATATTTGATCACGCGCCCATCCAGGTACTTGCCCTCGTCGCGCATACGCCGCAGGATCCAGAGCATCTGGATCGCGTCGAGGTCGTTGATGTCCATCTGGTCGCGCGGGGCGGGGGAGAGCTTGGCGCTGTCGCCTGTCACACACAGGACGTTCCGCACGCCGAGCGCGGTCGCCCCGATGATCTCGCTCTGCAGAGCGCTGCGCGAGCGGTTGCGCGCGGATATCTGCAGGACCGGTTCGCCGCCCTGTTCGATCGCGATCTTGCTGCAGGCCCATGAGGACATGCGCGGCGTCGCGGACTGATTATCCGTAAAGTTCAACGCGGCTACGTAAGGCTTGATCAACTCGATATTGCGGATCAACTTGTCGGTGTTGGATGACAACGGGGGTGTGATCTCGCTGGTCACCACAAATTCACCGGCGGCCAGCCTTCGCTCGAGGTCTGAAGCGGGCTCCGTGTACGCGGGCGGATGATACTTCGAGTCACCCTGCCACCAGTCCGGCTGGCGGAGGGGCCGGAAAATCCCATCCCAGGTGTCTTTGCGCGTCCGCGCGGAGCGCGAGAGGAATCCGCTTGCGATTTTCCCAATGCCAATTTTGCGGATGTTTCTGAAGATGTCGCCCCAGGAGTTTTGTCCCACCTTGTCCCAGTCGAGCGGCGGAAGAACTTCCAAAAGCAGTTGCTCGCGCCCAAATTGAAAGGACCGTTCGTAGATTTTGTACCAGATGCACGGGCGGGTTGGGTCGACATAACAATATTCGGATGTTGAGCCGCCGCACGGGCCGTTGCGCAAACCCTTTGGGCACTCCATCGGGCAGATCAGCGCCGTCTCCTGCAAGAGACAATTCCCGCACATCCGGCACCCGAACAGCGGCCCCTTCACGCTATATTCAAGCACTCGCAGAGCGCGGTCGCCAAACGCCTCTTTTTTGAAAGGAGAATAGGCAGGCTGCCATCTTCGGCCAGGGATAAAGCCAGGCATAGAACTATTCCTTGAGATTATATATTATATATAATTCCGATTAGCCCGATTTTACCTGAAAAATTGACCCTCAGAGGATATAAATTGGTTACACTCTAGACTACTCTTTGCAGGATATGACTGACAGCCGTGGATGCGGGTCCGCCCAGGGACTGGATCAAACCAACCTCTGCATTCGGGATCTGGTTCGCTCCCGCCTCACCCCGGAGCTGGATTACTGCATCGACGGCCTGATACACACCCGCCGCGCCCCCCGCGAACCCGCGCGCCTTCATGCCTCCCATCGTCGCACAGGGGATGCGGCCCTGCAGGCCGATCTCGCCCTCCGCGGCCAGCTTCCACCCCTGGCCTCTGACCGCGAACCCGGCGGCCTCCAATTGCAGGGCCGCGTAGATGGTGAAGACATCGTGATATTCGAACAAGTCGATCTGATCGAGAGTCAAACCTGCCTGCTTCATCGCCTTGCCCGCGGAGAGCTGCGCGGTATCGAAGTACAACATGTCCCTGCGGTCATGCAGGGCCAGCGTGTCTGAGGTGGATGCCGAGCCCGCGATCTTTACCAGCGGTTTCGAAAAGTCTGCTGGAAGCAGCTCGCGGCGCGTCAGCACGAGCGCGGCCGCGCCGTCTGCGTTCGGCGCCATATCGAACATATTGAGCGGGTCGCTAACCATTTCGGCTTTGGCGTACGTCTCCGGCTTGATGGCTTTACGGAACATGGCGCAGGGATTGCTGACAGCGTTCGCGTGAGCGGTAAGGGCAAAGCCCGCGAACCCATCTGCCGGGACTTGATACTCATGCATATACCGCTTCATCAGGAGCGCAGCCTGCGCGCTGGGCGTCATGCCCTGCACGGCTTCGAAATCGGAGTCGCTTGTGGTGGCGAGCGCCGCGTCCACGCCCGGACCGACTCGGTCGGTGAATTTCTCCACACCCACCACAAGCGCCACATCGACCATTTCACTCGCGACCGCGAGATATCCCTGCCTAAGCGCCGCCCCACCCGACGCGCCTGCAGCCTCGACCGTCACAGCTTCGATGCCGAGCAGACCTGCATAATCGGCGAGCAAAACGCCGAGATGCGCCTGGTTGGACAGATTCGGCGCGAGCATATTGCCGACGAACAGCGACTGCGGCTTGAGCCCCCCCGCGTCCTTGACCGCTTCCTGAATCGCGGCGAGGGCCAGGTCACGCAGACCGATCTCCCAGTGCTCACCGACCTCTGTTTGTCCGATACCTGCGATTACGACTTCTGTCATTTATCCTCTATATAGATTTGCCCTCAATATCCTAACCAGGAATAAAACCAGTCATATTGCCATGCATATAGAATCATATCATCCGTCATTGGAAGGTTGTCATCAGTAGCGGGAATATCAGGCGTCATATGCAACCCCGAATATGTTTTCGCCGTACGAAACAACGGTTCGGGAACCGCTAGTGCATATGCGCCAATCAACCGACCTAGAAAGTCTATCCCGTCATTCTTCTCTAGCTTAGTCATGAATTCCTGGATCACATTCAGAATTAATGAAGAGGGCCGAAAAGATAACTTCAATAGTTCTTCTTCGGACAGAAACATTCTCTCGTATTCATTTTGTCCTAAAGTCTCTGATACTCTGTTCAAAAAATTATCGAGTACGCCCTCATAACTCTCTTTGGTAGGAAATTCCTTCCTTACGTACCAAAAGTAGGTATCTCGAAACGCCTGTACCACCTCATCTACATTGTCCTTGATAATTAAGTTTAGACATTGATTCACAGGTTTCTGCATGGAACAAATCTCTCTTTGCGGCGTAGGAGATTGCTACGGGCGGACGAGCACCGCTCTCGCCATGACGGATTCTTTTCTTATTTCCAGATACTCTTCAAGAACTTCAACTTCTCCAGCGTCTGGTAACTCCTGCCGCCTTCATGACCGTTATATGGGTAGACGACGATATCCTTCTCACCAGCCCAATAATTGTAGGCGGCAAAGACTGTCGAGGGCGGGCAGACTTGATCCATTAATCCAACCGAGAACAAAGTTTTCGCTTTTGCACGCGTCGCGAAGTTAACTCCATCAAAATAAGAAAGTGTGCGGAAAACTATATTCACCTTATCACGATGGACATGACAGTACTCTGCGATCTCCTTATACGGATACGTATCTACGATTTCGGTCGCGCGGCGATAGTGGCAAAGAAATGGCACATCGGGCAGGGCCGCGATCACATCCGGGACCAGGCCTGCCGCAGCGATGGTGATGCCGCCGCCCTGCGAGCCGCCGGTCAGCGCGATCTGTGAGGCATCTACGTCGGGGTGGCTGCGCGCCGCGTCGATCGCGCGGACGGCATCCGTGAAGACTCGGCGGTAGTAATAGTGCTTCGGGTCCAGGATACCTTGTGTCATGCTGCCGGGCATGGCCGGGTTACCACCTTCCGCGTAGAGATCGGGTGTATCGCCGGAGGACCAGTTGCTACCCTGCCCACGCGTGTCCATCACCAAGTGAGCGAAGCCGGCGCTTGCCCAGAGCAGCCAGTCGATCGCGAAGCTGCGCCCGCCGCCATAGCCGATGTACTCGACGACACACGGCAGCTTCCCTACGCGCTGCCTGGGGAGGATCAGCCAGCCTTTGATCGGCTGTCCCCCGAAACCGGAGAATGTGATGTCGAATGTTTCCTGCGCCACGAGTCCGTAATCCACGGCTTCGAATATCGCATTGAGTGGAAACGCCCGTGCTTCGTCGAGCGTGGATCCCCAGAACGAGTCGAGGTCTGCGGGTTCGTCGCGCTCGGGGCAATAGGTCTTGAGTTCGCTGAGAGGCAGGTCGAAGAAGGCCATATTGTTTGTTATCCTTTATGCTCCCTGCGCCGGGGACGGCGCGGTTGTCCGCCGAGGACGGCGGACGGAGCAATAGTGTTATTTCATCGCCAGCTTGCCGCGGAATCTCACATACGTCGCGTAATCGATCTCCGTTCGGCGGGCGATGTAATCTTGCGTCTTTATTGCTAGACCCGCCCGCCCGGTGATCTTGCCGGTCACGGCGATATCGAACGCATCCGAGCCGGCCCCCGACCCGAAGGAAACCATCAGGATCCGGTCTCCGGGCTGAGCGATGTCGAGGATCGCGGTCAGCCCGATCACGGCCGCGCCCGCGTAGGTGTTCCCGATCACCGGGACGAGCAGCCCGGCCTCGATCTGCTCCTTCGAGAATCCAAGCTGACCCGCGACCCGCTCCGGAAACTTGGTGTTCGGCTGGTGGAAGACCGCCCACTTGTAGTCCTTTGCCGTGGTGCCGGAGGACTCCATCAGATGTGTGGCGGCTTCAGTGATGTGCTTGAAGTAGGCCGGCTCGCCTGTGAAGCGCATCCCGTGCTCTGGATACCGCGCGTCGGAGCGCCGCCAGAAGTCAGGCGTGTCGGTGACGTAGGAGTACGCCGCGTTGATGACTG
>DASTFG010000368.1:0-12116 GCA_035708785.1 Anaerolineales bacterium | reverse complement strand
GAGCGAAGTCAACTTCAGCGGGCGGAAATCCAGGAAGAAATAGAAAGCTCCCTGCGGCGGTGTGACCCGTAGATTTTCGCTCTCCAATTCGCGCGAGATTTGTAACACCCGCTCCCGGCGCCGGGCGTAGCCGGCGCGCATCACCGCGGCGGCCTGCTGAATTTGAGGATCGGTCAGCGCAAAGGCCGCGGCTTTTTGTACGAAGGGCGCGACGCAGGTGATCGAATTCTGACTCGCCTTCAGCCCATTTTCGATTACCTCCTGCGGCGCGGCAAGATAGCCGACGCGCCAGCCCGTCATGGCGTAGGTCTTGGAAAGGCTGTGGATGAGGATGGTCTGCGCTTTGGCCCCCTCGAATGCCGCGGCGCTGACAGGCCTTTCGCCATAAAAAAGATTCTCATAGACTTCGTCACTGACAATCCATAAATGATGCTCTGCCGCAAAGTCCTGCAACTCTTGCAGGTAGGACCGCGCGGGATAAGCGCCCGTCGGGTTGCATGGATAGTTCAAGACGATGGCACGCGTTTTCGGAGTCAGCCCCCGTTCCCACGACTCAAACGTCGGGAGAAAGCCGTTCTCCGCTGGCGCCGGGATCCTGACCACCTTCGCGCGCAGCATCGTTGCCATGTTGGCGTGCGTCGCCCAGGAGGGATCGGGGATCAGGACCTCATCGCCCGGGTTCAGGATCGCCTGCATCGCGAGATAATACGCGTGGATACCGCCGTGTGTAACCAGGATCTCGGTCTGCGGATCGTAGGCAACGCCGTTGTCGCGAGCCAGCTTGACGGATGCGGCCTGCCTGAGGTCAAGGAAGCCGCGGCTTGGAGCATAGTGAGTGAGGCCCGAATGCATCGCTTTCAGGGCCATCTCCATGACCGGCTGCGGCGTGGAAAAGTCCGGGTCCCCGACTTGAAGACCGATGATCTCCTGACCACTTGCTTTTAGCGCATTGATACGATCAGAGATCGCGACGGTGGGCGATTGGCGCAGGGCATCGAACTGAGCATTCAAACTTTGCATACACACATCCTGATCATCTTGAACAAAGAATGTAGTGTATCAGTATCAAATGGTTGTCGTCAACGGCCCCCCTGATTCAAAACCCGTTTCCATTGCCTCGAACTTCACCCGTGGATTGGCCACCTGGCAAAAAGAAATCAGGGCGGTGGGATCTGAACCCACCGCCCTGATGATCTTATGACGTTTCTGCGATTGACCACTCCCTTAACACCATTACCAGGTGGAGCTATGGTGTCGAGGTTGTCCCGGCGCTCGGTTCCAGCCAAGCAATGAGCCCGTTCCATAACTTGCGGATCAGGTCAGCTAACGGATCGCTCGACGGAGTCGCCGACTTGCTGCCACCATTCAGCGGACAGCCCGCATTGTTGAACCGGTCGAGCTGCCTGGCCAAGGTCAGCATCGTACTACGGTTGTTGCTTGCCAGAGCAGCATTTACCTCGCTGATTACCTCGCTGACTGTTAATTGATAGTCAACATCGGGGTTTGCGGCATTTAGCAACGCCGCGGTCGCCGCGCGGAGTAGAATTCGCGCCGCACCTGTTACGCCCGAGCCGCCCTTGTAATTCAATGCATCGAGGAGTGTGTCATCCACACCATCACTGTTGAGATCGAGTATGCCTCCTGTCAGAAGGCCGCTCACATTGAATATATCCCTGACCAGATCCGTCGGATCATACGGGGCTGTCCACGAATCGAAGTGTTGAGACTGCTTCCAATAGCCGGGTGTACAGCCCTCGAACACCACAGGGGTGGGTGTATTGGTCGGGGTGCTGGTGGGCGTGTTGGTCGGGGTGTTGGTGGGTGTATTCGTTGGGGTATTCGTCGGCGTATTTGTAGGAGTATTGGTTGGCGTGTTCGTGGGCGTGTTGGTGGGTGTATTCGTTGGGGTATTCGTCGGCGTATTTGTAGGAGTATTCGTGGGGGTATTGGTAAGTGTATTCGTCGGTGTATTCGTCGGTGGTTCAACATCGTAGCAAAACGATATGTGGCTCAGACCAAAGAACTGGTTATTCGATGGATTCAGTGGGGCATGCAAGTCGGTATCCGCAGCCACTTCAGGGTTGTAAAAGTAGACATTCGCATCCGGTCCGCCTTTGACAATCACGGCATCAATCCCCATGTTGGCAGTGAAGTCAAAGACAGGACCATCGGCTGTCTCTCGAACGTCGATCGTGATCTCCAACGTCCCGTCGGAAAAGGTTCCATCAGCCACCGGCTCGATTTTGAGCTCAATGGTTCCGGGCGGACAGCTCGGGTTGCCCGGCACGAAAACCGGGGTAACATGTGATGCAGCTGCTGGACCACTCGCGAAAACGAGCCCAATGAGTGATAGCAAAGTTGCAGTAGCAACGATTGCTTGTCGCCTCCGAGTAAGATTCATACCTGCCTCCTTGGGTTGAGGAGTCCTGCGTAGTCATAATTCATGCTCGCATGAGAACCCTTAACCCATACATTCCTTTTTAAAGTAAAGTTTGTAAGTTGTGTCGCTATGAGCGAGCGATATGGAATGAAATGTACTGATTCAATGGACAGCTTGCACCTCCTGTAGACATGAATGATCTTGAGAAAAGCACTTGCCCTCAGTGAGCCAAGCTAAATTCAACCAATGCGGGATCGATGTTGATCGCTGGAAAAGTTTGCTGCACATTACATTTTCCGATGATCAAGCAGGCAATTAATAAAGAAAAGCGAAACCCAGGTAAAGCGGTTTCGCTACTGGCTCGTCAAAGGCCCCGCATGTTGTATGCGCAAGCGACCAAATAAGGGCACCTTGTGTCAACGCCGTGAATAGATTTGTATAAACAGTATACCTAACAGAATTGTAAAGTCAAGTATTTCGGCCAAGATTCTCATGTCAAAAACATTGCAGTTAGGCAGGAAAAACTTCGCCGGACTCGTGAAATTAATCCTTCATTTCCCGCCAGATGTCACGAGTTTGGTTGGATTTGATGGCCGCAGTGCTAGAATATTTTTAGCCAAATCTGGGCAATTCTATGTGAAATGTACGCAATTCCGCGCGTTGCCTCGTTCCTGCTTATCACGCTCCTTGCCGCCGCCGCGGCAGAAATGAGCGGCCTCCTACCCGCGAGTTTATCTCCCTGGGCCGTCTGGTCTTTGCATGGGGTGGCGATCATTTTGTTTATCGGAATCCTGGTGGCGGACCGGAAGACGCGGTCCGCGCGGATCCACGAGCAGAACCAGCTCGAGGCACAGGTGGTCCGGCGGACGGAAGAATTGCAAGTCGCCAACCAGAAGCTTGAGCAGGAAATTGCCCAGCGCAAGCGGATCGAGCAGATGCTGGCAGAGCAGGTCGAGGAAGAGCTGTCGGTTTCGAACGCCCGCTTCCAGGCCATGTTCCACGACGCCGCGGTCGGCATGGGCATCATGGGTTTGGATCGCAAGATCATCGACGCCAACCCCGCCCTGTGCCGGATCTACGGCCGGACCCGCGATGAGCTGATCGGCATGAGCGCGGCGGCGGTCACGGACTCTGAGGATAACCCGCTCTCCGCACAGTTGTTCCATGAGTTGATCTCCGGCCAGCGTGACTCCTATGAGGTCGACCGCCGGTACATTCGTAAGAACGGGGAAACTTTCTGGGCACATGTGACCATGTCCGCGGTGCGGGGCGCGGATGGCCAGCCGCGCTTTCTGGTGGGCATGGTGATCGATATCGATGAGCAGAAGAAGATGCAGGAACGCATCCGCGAATCGGAAGCGCGTTTTCAGGCGGTGTTCGAGAATGCGGCAGTCGGGATCGCCGTCATGAGCCTCGAGCGCAGACCGATCGCATTCAATCCGGTCACCGAACGCATCGTTGGGTACAGCGCCGCGGAGCTGCAGAATGTCGATCCACGCTCTCTGGCCATCCCGGAGGACAGAGGCATCGACAACGAGCTGTTCAAGGAGCTCATCGAAGGCAAGCGCAATTCGTATGTGATGGAACGCCGCTACCGTCACAAGAGTGGCCGCATCTTCTGGGCACGCATCAACTACTCGCTTGTGCGCGACCTGGACGGCAAACCGGATTATTTGATCGGGATTATCGAGGACATCGACGACCAGAAGCGTGCTTCGGAGAGGCTTGCTGCCCAGGAGGCCGAATACCGGCGGACGCTGGAGCAGAGCGTGGAGGAGCGGACCCACAAGCTGGCCGAAGCCAACCAGCGCCTGACCCAGGAGATCGAGGAGCGCAGGATCATCGAAGAACAGCTCGCGAAGAAGGCCGCAGAGGAGGCGGTCACCAATGAACGCACGCGGCTGGCGCGGGATTTGCACGATGCCGTAACGCAAACACTGTTTTCTGCAAGCCTGATCGCCGAGGTGCTTCCCGACCTGTGGGAGATGGACGTCGAGGAGGCGCAGAAATCGACGGAAGAGCTCCGCCAATTGACGCGCGGTGCGCTGGCCGAGATGCGCACTCTCCTGCTCGAGCTCCGTCCCGCCGCGTTGACCCAGACCCGCCTCACCGATCTGATCAGGCAGTTATGCGAAGCATTGATCGGCCGCTCGCGTCTGCCCATTATCCTGAATATTGAAGGTGAGAGCAACCTGCCGCCGGAAGTACAGGTCGCATTTTATCGGATCGCACAGGAAAGCCTGAACAACGTCTTCAAATATGCACGCGCGACGCAGGTCAATGTCGATCTGCATATTTCGCCTTCGGTCGTCCATTTCGAAGTCCGTGACGACGGCATCGGGTTCGACCCGGCCACGGCCAAACCGACCAGCCTCGGCATGCGCATTATGCGCGAACGCGCCGAAGCCATCGGCGCAGATTTACACCTCTCCAGCACACCCAGCGCAGGAACCTGTGTCGAGGTGATCTGGAAGGAAAACCCAAATGTAAAATTGCATGTTCTCTAGCACTTCTTAACTTGCCGGCCTGCGTAAACGCGGCGCTGAGGAAGAGCTGAACATGGAGGCAATGATGATAAGAATCCTACTCGTAGATGACCATAGCGTCGTTCGAAGCGGTTTGTCGAAATTCCTGATGGTCAACAAGGACCTCAAGCTGGTCGGAGAGGCCTCCGACGGCGCCGAGGCGGTGCAGAAGGTTTCCCTGCACAAGCCCGACGTGGTGCTCATGGATCTCATGATGCCCGGCGTGGATGGGATCACTGCAACTCGTGAGATCCATCAAAAGTATCCGCAGGTCAAGGTGATCGCACTCACCAGCTTCGCCGAACAAAACATGGTGCAGGGCGCGCTGCAGGCAGGCGCGATCGGATACCTCCAGAAAAATGTCACGGCCAAAGAACTGGGGAACGCCATCCGCTCGGCCTGTGCGGGGCGAATGACCCTCTCCCCGGAAGCCACACAGGTGCTGGCCCAGTCCGTTGCGCAGCCGCAGATCCCTGGTGAGCAGCTGACCGAGCGCGAGAGGGATGTCCTCCGATGCATGGTGGATGGATTGAATAACAACGAGATCGCAGACCGGCTCGTCGTCAGCCTGGGTACGGTCAAGTTCCATATCTCGAATATCTTCCACAAGCTGGGGATCGACAGCCGCGTGGAAGCCGTCAAACTGGCGATCGAACAAAAGCTGGTGTAGCAACGGTTGGGGAGTCTGAAGCGCTCCTATCCAACCGGCTAGGTGAATACTCCACCAAAGGCAGATACACAGCGGCGTCGCCTGGTATAGACTACAGGCGAGGCCAAAATGCTTCATATTCTTATTGCCGACCGTGATCCCGCAGCGCGCAATGCACTGGCCCTTCTGCTTCACCGTAGACTCGGAACGAATGGCATTGTCCAGGTGGGAGATGTAGAGTCCCTGATCCGTGCCCTGGCCGATACGCCGCCCGACCTGCTTCTGCTCGACTGGAGACTCTACGGTTCCCCCGCGCCCGAGACCTGCCGGCTGCTCCAGAAGGCTTATCCCTGTTTGAAGATCGTGCTCCTGAGCGTGGATGCCAACGATGCAAGCGCGGCCAGCGAGGCCGGCGCGGCTTTCATTCATAAGGGCGCATCACCCGATGAGCTGATTGCGACCTTATCCCCGCTTTTGCGTAGAGATTAATAATACACTCATGCGGCCGTGCCCGCGCGGGCGCTGACAAGGCGCGGCAGCTTCACGGAAGATTCACCTGTTCACTGAAAGGAGTTGGAATATGCAGACAAATCGTTCGAATATCGGCGCATTGATCGGAGGCACACTCTTGATCGCCTTTGGCCTGCTGGCGATGGCGGGACAAGTCTTCCGCAACGTCGACTGGGGCTCTCTCTGGCCCTTCATCATCGTCATTTTTGGCGGACTGTTCTTTGTGGCCATGTTCGCCGGCGGAAAACAGCTTGCAGCCTTTGCCATCCCCGGCAGCATCGTCGGTGGGATCGGGCTTGTCCTGCTCTTCCAGAACATCACGGGCCGCTGGGAGTCGATGTCCTACTTCTGGACGTTGATCATTCTGTTCGTGGGAGTCGGCATCTACCTCATGGGCTGGTACGCTGGCGATGCAAACCAAAAACAGGCCGGCTGGCGCGTGATGAAGGTCGGGTTCGTCCTGTTCATCATCTTCGGGGCCTTCTTCGAGATGATCTTCTCCTCGTTTAACAACATCCTTTTTCCGGTACTGCTCATCCTTCTGGGCGCATATCTTGTGCTGAGCCGCACCGGACTATTCAGAACAAAGAAGAACGAGGGATCATCGGATAACCCGATACCGCCTGCGAGCTAAACGCTATTCAAGAAGGAAGGAAACAATGGAACAACAAAAATCGTTATTCGGCCCATTATTGCTCGTCGCGGTCGGGGTGATGTGGCTGCTCATCAAAGCAGGGACGGTTCCCTCGTCGAATCTGTGGGCGCTCACGCACATCTGGCCGTTCCTTTTGATCGCGGCAGGTCTCGGGCTCATCCTGAGGCCCTACTGGCGCTACACATCCATCCTGCTGGATGTGCTGATTATTGGCGGCGTATTGCTTGCGATCTTGTATGCGCCCCGGTTGGGATGGGCCAGTCCATCCATGTCCTTCTCCTTCGGAGGCGGTGAGCCGTTCTTCGGGCCCGGCGAGCGCGGTTCGGGCAACGTTGTGACCGAGATGCGCGAAGTCCAGGACTTTCGCACCATCGAGGTCGATTATCCGGCCCAGGTGTTCATCCGCCAGGGCAATGCAGAATCTCTCGAGATCGAGGCAGAGGATAATCTCCTGCCGGGCCTGCGCACGGAAGTCCGGAACGGCACGCTTGATATTTTTTACAGGAGCCAGGAGGGCAAGCACGTCAACCCGACGAAGATCGTGAGAATCACCGTCGTTGTCAAAGACCTGGCAGACGTGCAATTCTCGAGCGCCGGGGAATTGACCATCGAAAGTCTGGAGACGGAAAATCTCGATGTGGGTCTGAGCGGTGCGGGAAACCTCAACCTGGCCGACATCGTCGTTCAGCATCTGGCCGTGAACCTGAGCGGGGCCGGCAGCACGACCGCTTCCGGAACCGCCGACGAGCTTGACCTGGACATCAGCGGATTCGGCGAGTTCAAGGGCGGAGACCTGCACAGCCAGGATGCCGCCGTCACCATCAGCGGAGCGGGCAGCGCAACCCTGTGGGTGGACGATCGGCTGACGGCTGACCTTTCCGGCGCCGGGTCGGTCAATTACTACGGAACAGCCAATGTGGACCAGACCATCAGCGGCCTGGGGAGCGTAGACAATCTGGGAGATAAATAAACGATCGGAATGGACGGGCACCGGCTGCCCGTCCATCTTCTTTTTCGTGGTCACGCCCGATTTCAGCAGCGCGCTGGGATTGTTTTCCATGCGGCATTTTCCGGCCGGCATGGAGCGATTCATGGCGCGGATGACCAGGCGAGCAAAAACGGAGAAACGATAGCGAGATTAACAGCCCCGGCTATTTTGCCCAGCTCGGTCAATGGGCGCTGGTCGCCATGTTCGCTGTGCTGCTGTTCGGAGCCGCGTGGAGTGTGATCCTTCTATTGACAGATCCGACCAGACTTCGGGGTTGGAATTATGACGACCGGTCTATATAGAAATCTCTGGTGGAATCGATCACCTGGGCAGCGCGGTGAATAAGGTCAAATCTTATTACTTTGAGTTGACCCCGTGACTCTGTGAACACGCAAACAACCGGAGGTTCGACATGTCGAGAAGATTCGGAAAATGGGTCGTCATCTTGCTTGGTGCGCTCTGTATTTTCATTGTGACGTTATTTGTTGCCATGAGCATCTTCAATTCACCCACCTATGCTTGGCGAATCCTGTGGTACGGCGAATCGGACATAGGAGACGCGCATGTCTTCCCGGAGCGTATCATCGAGAAAGGGGCAACCTCTTCCATCATCGAACGCGGGGACGAAGCATCTCCATACGAAGTGGAATACCCTTATCAGGACGGGACACGCAGGGAAGTTCTCGAAGACTTGCTCAAGCGCACAGGTACACGCGCGTTCCTCATCCTCCAAAATGACAGGCTGATCTATGAATCCTACTTTGAATCAGCCCGCCAGGAAGTGAACACATCCTTCTCCACCGCCAAGTCTTTTTCATCGGCATTGATCGGCGCGGCAATCGCAGATGGATATATCGATTCAGTGGACGATCCCGTCATCCAATACGTTCCCGAAATTGCCGGGCGTGGACTCGATCCGTTGACCATCCGTGACCTGCTTCTGATGAATTCAGGAATACGATACTTGCATAGTGATGAAATACCGTTCTATATGGCTCCGTTTAGCGATGACGCCCTTACCTATTACCCGCCCGATCTGCGCGAAGTCGCCTTGCGCGTGGAAGCCAGCGGGGCTCCGATTGGCGCAGCATTTCGTTACAACAATTATCACATGTTACTCGAAGGTCTGGTCATCGAGCGCGTGAGCGGCATGCATGTGGCAGAATATTTACAGGAGAAATTCTGGAAACCGATGGGGGCAGAATTCCCCGCCTCATGGAGTCTGGACAGCGAGAAGAGCGGCTTTGAAAAGATGGAGAGCGGGATCAACGCCCGTGCCGTAGACTACGCCCGCTTCGGACTCATCTTTCTGCACAATGGATATTGGAACGGCGTTCAGATCCTGCCCGAAGCCTGGGTCGCCGAATCGACACAACCCCTCCACCCTGATCCGCGCACCTGGGAAACCATGACGGAAGTGCCCGATTATGGCGGCTACTACAAATATCACTGGTGGGGCATCAACAACCCCGACGGAACGTATGATTTCCCTTCTCACGGCAAATACGATCAGATCATTTACATTGCGCCGCGCAAGGATGTCGTCATCGTCCGCCTGGGCGACAGGCTGGATGAAAACGTAACCTGGGCGCTCGTGCTTCACAATCTTGTCGATCAATTACCATAGCCTCTATGAACTTCAACATTACCCCTCCAATAAATCAGATCCTCTCACGACTGATCGAACTCCAGGAAAAGCCTGCACCTTTCACACCCGGCGAACCCTTGTTCTGGGATGACCCGCACATTTCAAAGCACATGTTGGAGGCACACCTCAATCCAGAGATCGACGCCGCCAGCCGCAAACCTGAGACGATAGACCGATCCGTCAACTGGCTGATCCAAACATTGGATCTGCAACCCGGCGCCTCGGTTCTGGACCTGGGCTGTGGTCCCGGTCTATATGCCTACCGCCTCGCCCGTGCCGGACTCCACGTCACCGGGGTGGACTATTCACGCCGCTCCATCGAGTATGCCAGCCAATACGCGCGTGAAAACGCTTTAGGCATCATCTATCGTTATCAAAACTATCTCGAATTGGATGACGAAAATCAATACGACGCGACTCTTTTGATCTATGGCGATTTCTGCCCACTCAACCCTGAACAACGCCAGAGACTTTTGAAGAATATCTATCGCGCCCTGAGACCTAGCGGCAAATTCGTGTTGGATGTCTCCACTCGTGAACACCGCAGGCGGCATGGAAGTAAGAATGGCTGGTATGCCGCAGCAAGCGGATTCTGGAGACCCGGTCCGCACCTTGTGCTCGAGGAAGGTTTCGACTACCCCGAAGAATCGATCTGGCTCGACCAGTACACTGTCCTCGACGCGGACGGGAAACTATCCGTTTATCGCAACTGGTTCCAGGATTATACGGCCGAAACCATTGCAGAGGAATTGTCACAGGGCAGCTTCGCTGTCGAAAGCCTGTGGGGTGATCTGAGCGGCACTCCCTATACACCCGGCAGCGAATGGATCGGATTAATCACACGCAAAAAGTGAAACCCTCCTGGCCGATGAGCAGTCCGCCTGAACACACTGTCCATTCGGATAGTGAAAACTCCCCCAGCGACAGGGGAGTTTTTAAATTGCGCACTTTATGATGCCAAGGAAGAGATCTCCATGCGAATAAAATCCTCTGACATCCTCACCCGGTTCCCATTGATGTCGTTCTTCATTCTGGCCTACGCGTTGAACATCGCGATCACGGTCGCGCAACTCTACATCCTCAAGATTCCACAAACAAGACCGATCGCCATCCTGCAGGTGATGACACCGACCATCAGTGCGGTGATTCTCTCGGCCAGAATCGGCGGAAGGGCTGAGGTCACCAGATTGCTTTCCGGCTTCACGCGCTGGAAGGTGAGCTGGCGCTGGTATCTGGCGGCTTTCATGATGACCGGTTTCCCGTTGGGCATAGCCATCGTCTATCTCCTGCTCGTAAACCCCATCGGGGGGCTCAATCCCGATGCCACGGTCTGGTCCTTGCTTGGCCTGTTAGGGTTCACCTTCCTCAGCGGTCCTTTGAGTGAAGAGGCGGGCTGGCGCGGCTTTGCATTACCGCGGCTTCAGGAAAAACATAGCGCACTGACCTCCAGCCTGATCCTGGGATTGCTTTGGGCTGGCTGGCATATTCCGTTCTATTTCGAGCCGGGCTATGCTGCAAACGGCATGCCGTTACCGATATTCATGATCGTAGTGACCGCGCTGGCAATCCTTTTCACGTGGATCTACAACAATAGCGGCGGCAGTCTCCTGCTGACCATGCTCGCGCATTTTTTCTTCAATTTCTCGAGCGTCTTTCTTGTGCAAGAATTCGGGCTGTTGCCGCCCATGCTGCTCTATCTGGGAGGTGGCGGGCTGATGATGCTGATCATCGTCTGGGTCATCATCTATTTTGGACCAGGGAATCTTTCGAGAAAAGCGCCGTCTGAGTTACCTATCCATCCCTCGCCAGAAGCGAATGCGAAATACGGGCTTCCGCCGGTGCTGCGTGTTAAAAACGAAGGCGGATTGGCTCGATCGCGAGAGAGGAGATCAAATTGAAGACAATCGATGCAATACATGTTGGAGATCATGTCCGACCACGCTCATTTGGCCTCGGGAGAATCCTGCGCACAGTTGCCCTGGCTCTGGGGAGCATACTACTATTGCTACTGACGATGCTGCTCGCCTTGCCCGTGATCCTGCTGCCATCCACGACCGCCGTGCCGGCTCTGTTCTGGGTTGTATTTGCCATTGCCGATATGGTGTTGATCAGCCTGCCATTTCGCCTGGCACCCACAGGACGCGGCGTTGTGATTGGTCTCGGCGGAATGATGGCAGTCGGTCTTATTGCGATCACTATGTCACAATTCTTTGCCATGACACCCCCTATTACAGATACCCAGGGAAATGCCATATCCGGTAGCATCGCCAGCCTGGAAAAGGTCAAGCTGAATGGAAGCGAACAATGGATTTCCATCCGCGGGAAGGACAGAAGCAAGCCTGTGCTGCTCTTTCTCGCAGGCGGACCGGGCGGCAGTCAGTTGGTCACGGCTCGCCGGGCTCTGGCCGGGCTGGCGGATCATTTTGTGGTCGTCAACTGGGAACAGCCGGGCGCGGGCAAATCGTTCGACGCGGTCGACCGATCCACGCTGACGCCCGAACGTTATATCACCGACGGTCTGGAACTAGTCTCGTACCTGCAGAAACGTTTCGATGAAGAGAAGGTCTATTTGTTAGGCGAATCCTGGGGCAGCGCGCTGGGTATCTGGATGGTGCAGCGCGAACCGGAGTCCTTCCATGCCTTGATCGGCACGGGTCAAATGGTGGCGTTCCTCGAAAACGATCTGATGTGCTATGACTTCGCGATACGATGGGCTCAGACGCGCGGCGATACTGAGAAGGTTGAGAAATTACAGAAGCAG
>DASTFG010000367.1:0-2999 GCA_035708785.1 Anaerolineales bacterium | reverse complement strand
AGCGCGGCAGGGGCACAGTCGCAGGAGGGAGATTGCTTCGCCCGTGGTTTCGACGCATAGCGTCTTGACCAATTGGGCTCGCAATGACATGCTACCTTACGCGGCGGCGCCACTCTTCCTTCATTTGCAGCTCGCGCGGGCTCAGTCCCTGCTCTAGCGCCAGGAAATCGGTCAGCAGGCGGTTGAACTTCACCGTTTCATCGATCATGGGGAAATGTCCGGAGCTTTCCAGGATGACCTGGTGGGTCATCGTGGAAAGAGAAAAGTCTTCGCTGGGAATAGTAATCGCCTGATCCTTTTCTCCATACACCAGCAGACAGGGAATATTCAGAGTGCGGAAACTTCCAAACAAACTATTCGCCTGAAGGCTGGCCATCGACGCGGTAAGAGCCTGCGGATCGGCCTTCGAAGCGTCTGCCAGAGCAGTGATTGCCTCCGGAGTGCGGCCGGAGAGCCAGTCGCTGAGTTCGAGTGGTGTCCCCGTCCGCAGGCGGGTGTGAACCGCCTCATAGGCCAGCGGACAACTGACCGCCATCACGCGGTCCACACTTTGCGGAAAGCGGGTTGCAAAGGTCATGCCGACCAGGGCGCCCAACCCATGGCCGACCAGGGCGATCTTGCCGATCCCCATTTCCACAAGGAAACGGTCCACGAGCGACGACTGCTGCTCGAGGGAATAATTCAGGGCATTCCGGGCCGTTTCTCCAAAGCCCCAAAGATCCAACGCATAGGCGCGATAGGAGGTCGAGGCGACCTGCATGGAGGTGATCCAGTACCGCCACGAGCCGACCCAGCCGTGCAGGAAGATGACAGGACGGCCACGTCCCAGCACTTCGTAATGCACGATGAAATCGTCCAGGAGAATGGCGCTCAATCTACTTCCCAAACTTCGCCAGGATGGCCTTCACTCGCGAAGTCAACTGGTCAGGCGCGAACGGCTTGAGCAAATAATCCTCTGCGCCCGAAGCAAGCCCCTGCTGGATCTCACTCTCCTGACCTTTGGCAGAAAGGAAAACCACCGGGATATCCTTCAAGCCCGGATCTGACTTCATCAGCTTGCAGGCTTCATAACCGGTCATACGCGGCATACGGACATCCATGAGGATGAGATCGGGACTCACTTTTGGCGCGAGCTCCACGGCCTCCTCCCCATTGCTGGCCGCGAATACTTCATGGCCTGCAAACCGTAATGTAAAAGCCACCAGGTCTCGAATATCCCGTTCATCTTCTGCGATCAAGATTTTTGCCATGGAATCCTCATTGTTTTTCGTATACAGGCAGAGTGAAAGAGAAGGTCGTGCCATCGCCCGGCACACCACTGCTCTTCATCCAGATCCGGCCTTTGTGCATTTCCACGAGCTGTTTGACGATGGAAAGCCCCAGGCCGGTTCCTGGCGTGGACAGGACCATTGGATGTTCGCCCCGGTAGAAGCGTTCGAAGACGCGATCCTGATCGCTAACAGGAATGCCTACGCCGTTATCCTCCACATCCACCTGGACCTCATGCCCGCCGTTCAAGGGCTCGATATGGATGGTGATCGTCCCATTTTCAGGGGTATAGTGGTAGGCGTTGTCCATCAAATTTCCCAACACCTGACGGATCCGCTCCAGGTCTCCGTAGACGCGGGGCAGCTTCTTCGGCGCCTCCAGGGAAAGGGCCATGGGCTTATTCTCTTCCTGCGAACGCCTGAGAATATCCTCGATCGCATCCTCGGCAACCTCGCGCAGGTCCAGCGCCTGCGGCGAAAGGGTGATGCGTCCGGCCTCGATGCGCGAAACATCCAGTAAATCGTTCACCAGGATATTCAGTCTCTCCGTATTGGTTTTGACGATTTTCAGGAAATGTGTCTGGTTTTCATCCAGTGCGCCTGCCGCACCCATCAGAAGCACATCCACATATCCGCGGATGGACGTCATCGGTGTGCGAAGCTCGTGACTGACCGTCGCAACAAACTCGGACTTCAGCCTGTCCACCTCCACCTCATGTGTAATATCGCGGAAAATCGATACGGTGCCGAGGAAATCGTTCTGCAGAATGACAGGCGCCAGGTGCACCATGACAATATGACCATTCTCCAGATCTATTTGTTCCGCAAAGGTATCCCCGGGCTGGTGGGCGACAGGCCATTCAGACCAATCGCGGATCGTCTGCATCCACTGGCCGGCCGACTTGCCGAATAAGCCGCCGAATACATCCAGCGACTGTCCGATGACACGACCAGCCTCCAAACCCAGGATCCGCTGGGCGGACTGATTAAGAAAGGAAATGCGATTGTTCGAGGCGGTGACCAGGACACCGTCCGCGACAGCTTCCAGGATCGCCTGCGACCGGCTTGCGTCTTCCTGCTCGCGCCGCAGCATACTGCCCAGCCGCTCCGCCTGATCCCGGATCAGTTCATATAAATGCGCATTGTTGATGGCAACGGCCACCTGACCTGCAATGGCCTTGACCATATTCAGCAGCTCACGGCTGAAGTAACTGGGCTTGCGGTGGAAAACCATCAGGGCGCCGATCACGTCTTCCGCAACCAGCAGGGGCATGGCAATTGCACTGCGGTGTTCACGCGAGGTCGATTCTGCCTGCACCCAGCGGGAGTCGTTAAGAAGATCGTTGACCAGAGCCGGTTCACGCTGTTCCACCACCCAGCCTGCCAGCCCCTCGCCGATCTTGAGCTTGAAGCCGCGGCCCACACCCGTTGCCTTCTCCGTCAGATATCCATAACCCGCCCGGTAGTGCAGCAGGTTATCATCCGCATTCAGCAGCATGATCGTCCCCTGCTCGGCCCCAATGGCGTCGTTGAGCAGAGCAAGCGTACGATTGAGAGCCCGATCCAGATCCAGGCTGGAAGAGACCTCTGTGAGAATTCGCAGAAGCGTTTCGGTGTTCTGCTGTTCACGCTGCAGCTGGGCCGTGCGCTCGATCACACGCATTTCGAATTCGCGCGCCAAACGCTCGGTCTCGTTGAACAAACGTCCGTTTTGGATGGCGACGGCTGCCT
>DASTFG010000366.1:0-10998 GCA_035708785.1 Anaerolineales bacterium | reverse complement strand
GTTGGGACAGATCACTTTGCAGTTCTTCTCGAACATTTCATGCCCGCACCGGTCGCAGATATAAACGCGCTTTTCCCCGGGACGCTTTTCATTCCATCGAACAGGCTTGAGCAGCGAAAGATCGAACGCAGACATATTTTCCATGCCGAGCCTGCGGACTTCGTTGATGGCAGCTTCTGCATCCCGGCGTAACCTTTCTACTTCGATGCCGCGGCAAATCTCCGGCCACTCCCGCATCCAGCGCTGGCTGCGCCCGTAGACCTTGACCGCGCCGTTGTAATTCCCGCGCGTAATATGTAAATAAACCACCGCGATCTGCAGAATCCCACGATACAGCTCGCGCACCTTCCCCGGCTCCGCGTTCCAGGCATCTTCGAGCGCTTCGTGCGCTTCGAAATATTCCCCCGCGTTGAACAGGCGGAGTCCCTCCGCGGCCTGCGGATGTAAGGGGGCATTGCACAGATCGTCGATCGATTCGGTCATGGCGAGGGTGTCTGCAATTATAGCCCTAATGGTAAAATTCCTTGATTCACCATGCGTTCCCTTTTTCAAAACAAGCGCTGGATTCTTTTCATCTCGATCCTCGCGATGGGTGCTCTCACGGTCCTGGCGATCGGTTTGCGGGATGTCTCCTTCCGCGAGGCGGAGCACTTCGCCCGGGAAGAGGCAGAACAGGCGGAGACCGTGGCACCTCGTCTCGCCCAGCCTCCACCTGAGATCTCGCTGAACTCCCAGCTCGTCGTCTGGGCCGCGATCTTTCTTCTGGTGCTGCTGATCGGCATACTGCTCTCTCCTGAAATGCGAAAACGGATGTTCAGGCTCTTCTTTCGTGTAGCGTTTACCTATTGGGCATTGTATTTTGTCTTCTCGCGCTACGGCGATGTGATCGCTTCGTTTGGGCAAGGTCTGGCGGCTCCGGCGGCAAATGCCCCCGCGAATGGCGCCGGGGATCTCCAGCCGGCTGTCTTCGAGCCGCCCCAGGAAAGCCCTTGGCTGTCCTACTTCGTCGCCGTAACCCTTGTCCTCCTCGCGGCCATTCTTGCATGGAAGGGAATGCGGTACTGGAGGGCCTATCGCGGAGGAGGCGATGGCCAATCCCTGGATGAGCTGGCCCGGGTCGCGCGCGCCTCCCTGCGGGATCTTTCTTCGGGGAGAGATTCCACCGATGTCATCATGAACTGTTACTTTCGGATGAGCGACGTGGTCGCCGATAAGCGCCATTTGCAGCGGGGGGCCGCGATGACCCCTGCCGAGTTTTCACTCCGCCTCGAGCGCGCCGGCTTACCCGGAGAGGCAGTCAAGAGGCTGACACGCCTGTTCGAGAACGTCCGCTATGGAGGCTACCGGTCCGGTCCGGTCGAGGTCAACGAAGCCGTTGCCTGTCTGACGACCATCCTGCACTACTGCGGAGAGACGGTATGATCCGCCGCTGGCTGGCCCTCGCGGGCATGGTCCTGGTTGCTGTGCTGCTGGCGTTTCCGCTGCGCGAGATGGTCCACGAAGCGATCGTGGTCCCTGTGGCCTATATCTTGTGGACGCTTGGCCTTTTTTATCGTTCTCAATCCCAGGGCATCTGGTGGATCATCCTGATCGTGCTTGTACTACTGGTCCTGATCAGAAGCCTGGCTCCGCCGCTTCGTCCGCCGGGGCGAGTAGTCACCAGACCAAAACCGGCGCGTGGACAGGTGGAAGACCTCGCCGGGTGGCTGGACCGATCGGGCCAGGGTACCTACTTCAAGTGGCTGGTGGCCAACCGGCTGGGAAAACTGGCGTTCCAGATCCTCGTCCAGCGGGAAAGCGGA
Source organism: Anaerolineales bacterium (assembly GCA_035708785.1). Taxonomy (GTDB): domain Bacteria; phylum Chloroflexota; class Anaerolineae; order Anaerolineales; family Villigracilaceae; genus Defluviilinea. Next base: position 9,196 of record DASTFG010000366.1, on the reverse strand, counting down.
AAACCACGTTCGGTTTTCGAGCCGCTTGCCGGCCCGGACTGGGATCCCGGCCCGGAGCTGCAGACATATCTCCAGTCTGGCCTGCACCGCTCATTCGCGGATTTCCCCCACCCCCGTCGATTCTTTGCCGCCCCGGCAAAAACCCCTCTTGACCTGAACGTGGAGGAAGCGGTGGATTTCCTCGAATCGCAGATCGATCAATTGCACGCAAGGTGATGGAGACCAACGTGACAGACATTTCGCAGGTTTCATCTCTGGGCAGACAGGTCATTGCCGAGGTCGAGCGCGCCATAGTAGGCAAGCGTGCCCTCCTCGAAATGATGATGGCCTGTGTGCTCGCCGGCGGGCATATCCTGCTGGAAGATTTTCCCGGCCTGGGCAAGACCCTCATCGCGCGCAGTCTTGCCACCGCGCTTGGCCTGGATTTCAAGCGTATCCAGTTCACGCCCGATCTGCTGCCCGGCGATATTACCGGCGGCTATATTTTCGATCGCATCCGGAACGTCTTCGAGCTCCGCAAAGGTCCCCTGTTTGCCAATATCGTGCTCGCGGACGAGATCAACCGCGCTTCGCCAAAGACGCAGTCTGCACTGCTCGAGGCCATGCAGGAGGGCCAGGTGACGCTCGAGGGCGAGACCTTGCCGCTGCCTGCTCCCTTCCTTGTGTTGGCCACCCAGAACCCGATCGAATATGAGGGCACATTCCCATTGCCGGAAGCCCAGCTCGACCGTTTCATGCTGAAGCTTACAGTGGGCTATCCTAATATGGAGGAGGAGAAACTGATCCTGCGGCGGCGGCGCGAGAGGAAACAGGACGAGGTCATCCTGCGTCAGATCACGAGCGCTGAGCAATTACTGGAGCTGCGCGCCGCGGTCGAAACGATCCACGTCGATCCGGATCTCGAAGGCTATATCGCGGCACTCGTTCATTCCACACGCGCAGACCGGCGGGTGGCCGTCGGCGCCAGCCCGCGCGGCTCGCTCGCCTTCCTGAAGATGGCGCGCGCCAACGCCGCGCTCGAGGGGCGCGACTACATTACCCCCGATGATATCAAGCGCTACGCGCTGCCGATCATGAGCCATCGGATCATCCTCCAGCCTGAATACTGGATGGCAAACCAGGTGACGGGTGATGTCATTCAGGAATCCCTGAACAAGACTCCTGTGCCTGTCCTGAAATAACCCTCTGCCAGTCCGGAGAGGGAGATCCCATGTATCGTTCACTTCTCCTCAGCCTGATCGTCTACAGTCTTTTGCTTACGGGGATCATGGCTGTGCGCGGGGAGCTTCTGGCGCTGGCGCTGCCGTTCGCCGCCTACCTGCTGGCCGGTTTTTCTCGCTCAGTCGAGAAGATCCAGCTCGAAGGGACGCGGCACTTGAGCGCCGAACGAACCTCGCCGGATGCAAATGTCCATGTGACGGTGACGATCACCAACCGCGGAGCTGATCTGGAAGAAGTCCTGCTCGAAGATAAAGTGCCGGAGGGCCTGACGATCCGTGACGGATCCTGCCGGAAGCTGTTGAGGCTCCGAAAGGGTGAGTCCTGCACGGTTTCTTATACCGTGTCCGGCCCGCGCGGGGGATACGCCTTCCATGAGGTCCAGGCGCAGGTGAAAGATCATTTGGCGGTCACCAGCCGCACAGTCCAGGTGGAGGCGAAGGGGATGTTGTTCGTCTTCCCGCCCGTGCTGCGTCTGCGTCATGTGGCCATCCGGACGCGCCGTACCCGCGTCTATGCCGGGATGATCCCCGCCCGGGCCGGCGGCTCAGGCACCGAGTTTTTCGGCGTCCGCACATATCAGCCGGGTGATCCGCCGCGTGCGATCAACTGGCGGGCCAGCGCGCGTTACGATGAGGCCTTGTATTCGAACGAGTTCCAGCAGGAACGCGTGGCGGATGTGGGCATCGTGCTCGATGGCCGGATGCGGACGAACGAGTTTGCAGGCGGTCATTCGCTGTTTGAGCATTCGGTCCAGGCTGCGGCTGCACTCGCAGATGCACTCCTGACGCAGGGCAACCGCGTCGGCCTGCTCGTGTATGCCTCGTATTTGCGCTGGACTCTGCCCGGTTATGGGAAGGTCCAGCGTGCCCGTATTCTCCATACGCTGGCCCACGCGCGGCCCGGCGGCAGTGAAGTCTTTTCCGACCTGGAAAATTTACCGACGCGCCTGTTCCCGGCTAAATCGCAGATCATTCTAGTTTCCCCACTGACGCCCGAGGACCTGATGCCGCTCATCCAGTTACGCGCTGAGGGGTACCAGGTCCTGGTCGTCAGCCCTAATCCTGTCGAATTTGAACTATCTTATCTGCCCCGGAGGCCCCATGTCGACCTGGCGGCGCGTGTGATCCGTATGGAACGTACACTGTTACTGCAAAAGATCCGGCGGGCGGGCATCCAGGTATTGGATTGGGATGTGGCTGAGCCGTTTGACCTGGCTGTGAAGCGCAAGCTGAGCCGCCCACCTGCCTGGCTGCGCGCGGTGGGGAGGTGATGGCTTCGGTGTTCGGGCAGCCCCGATGGATTCGCGGATTGGCGTGTCAAGGCTAGATATTGCGTAAATGGTAATTGGTTATTGGAGATTAGAGATTGACTTTGATTGCACTGGTACTCAGCATCATTCTCGGAACAGCCTCGCTTGCGATCGGATACTCGCAAATGGGCTTTGCTGACCTCGTGCTTTGGTTCCCGTTCCTGGGCGTGGTATGGCTTGCGGCGCACTGGCGCAAATGGCACTGGTTCTCTTCCGCGGCGCTACTGCTGATGGTGATCGCGGCGGCTTATGGCGTCTGGCGTGAGTTCCCCATCGTATGGATGCTGCTCGGCGCGCTCGGCGGCCTGCTCGGCTGGGACCTGTCCGACTTTGCCAGGCGGCTCAGTTACGCCTCGCCGATGGACGATACACAGAGCATGGAGCGCCGCCATCTCGAGCGCGTAGGCATCGTTGCTGCGCTAGGGTTTGGGATCGCCCTGCTCAGTGTGTTTATCCGGATCAACCGGCTTGCATTCGAGGTAGCGGTCGTGTTGGTCCTACTGGCCGCGTTAGGGTTGACAAGGTTGGTCATTGGGTTGAGAAAGTATTGATCTGACGCCCGAAGTTAGAATCAAGGAGTAGGGCTTTCCCAAAGATATGGGGGAACTACTTTCATCGATTCGGCCATCCGAATCAGATCTTCTTCTGTGACGTATAATCCGAGTGTCTCAAGCGTAAAGATAGCATCGCCTACACCCCAGGTGAGCTGCAGACCGAGTGTCTCATCCCACTTGCGCTGCGCCTGCGGATTTTCAGGTGGATTGGGGGCCAGCCGGCCGTAAACCAGGATGGCGGGCTGACCATTCACGCGTACTCCCTTATACATTCCCGGTGGGGCATAGGGGCGTGCTCCTCCAGTTCGAGGAACGACAAAAAGCCGGATCGTTTCTTGAGCCTCGTTACTCCACATACCAATCGACGTTTCATAAGAATATCCTGGTCCTGGAACCGTAGTTGCTGAAAATCCATCTGGTATCCAGCCTGGCGACAAGTAGTCAATCCCCGACAAGATGATTACTACCTCACCGTCGATGATTGCCGTAGGAAGCTGACCCGGCGTGGGTACAGGATCCACCGTTTGAATGCCAGTTGTGGGCTGAGTTGAACGAAATTCGACCAGCCAGAGATCCCCAATCGGAACATACCGAATCCAGAATCTGACCTGACTCCAGGCAACCAGCAACAGTACGCCAAGGATGATCGCGAATTGCAGGATCCGATGGCTCTTTATCATGAGCCGCATTCCTGACCGAGAGGGTCTGCCTCTAATTCTTGCATAAAGCGATTGGGCAAATTCCTTGCGTACTTCTGGCAAAGCCCTGTAGATGAAATCGTCCTTCATTTTCCATCCTCCAATTGTTCCCTGAGGCGACTGACAGTGCGGTGGAGTATCGTTCCCACGTTGCTCTCGCTCAGTCGTACGATTTTTGCGATGGAGCGATTTGTGAATTGCGCACCATATTTTAGAGAGAATATCTCCCGCTCACGCTCGGGCAACACTGATAGCATTGATGCGAGCCGGTCAAATTCCTCCTGAGTTGCCGCAGCCTCTTCCGTTGGACGATAGGATTCCTCAGTACTCGGCTCTGCGGTACTCTGCTTCTGTTCATGCTGCCGCAAGTGAGCAATCGCCACATGGCGTGCTATCCCAAAAAGCCAATTGGTGAACGTGCCAAGCTCTGTCCGGAACCGCTCGCGATCGCGCCAGGCGCGCTCAAAGGTTGCTGCGGTCAGATCCTCGGCCTCAAAACGATCCCCAATGCGGAGGCAGAAATAATGGTATACCTTGGGCAGCAGCTCCTCGTAAGCTGATGCCCAGTCCATCTCTCCACTCGCACTTACCCGGGCTGTTTTGGCCTTCTCGAATGCGCTCATTCTAATAAGTTATTCGCGAAAACCCGGCATACTATCACAGCCATAGGGCGCCGAATATCCCACCGTTCATCGGCGAGGTAATAACCACCCGGTCAAGACACACAAGCTGCTTCAAAGCGGTGCAGCAATTCCAGCTTGGCCGCACATATCGTTCAACGAGTTGAAGCGTCATCCACAGGCTCGTAACCCATCTCCATCCGGGCATTACTGATGTCCCAGAAGGCTCCCTTGTTATTCGAAACCCCATAGTAAATCCCGAAGGTCACATTCGCAGTCAGGCTCTTTTGCACCAACTGCACCAGATCGCGGTGGCTCAGCCATATCTTTCTGTTGTGAGCGTCCTTGGTCGGGTCATCGTCGGATAACACTCCGCCGATCCTGAGGCAGATCGCCTCGATTCCCCAGCGGGCGCAATAGTAACGCGCCACAGCCTCGCCAAAGGCTTTGCTGACCCCATAGTCGCTGTCCGGCCGGATGGGATCCTGCGGCGAGATTTTCACCGGCTCCGTCTGCAGGTGCAGAGACTGGTTGGGCTCGAATCCCTCATACGCCCCTGTCACGTGGTTGGAGCTGGCAAAGACAACCCGCGGAACCTTGAACGCACGCGCGGCCTCGAAGATGTTGCGTGTCCCGACGATATTGGCGCTCAGGACTTCCTCCCATGTTGCCTTCACACTGGGGTTGCCGGCCAGGTGTATGATGCTGTCCAGCCGACCGATCTGTTGAAAAGCCTGGGCCACCTGTTGATACTCGGCAATGTCGGCTGATAACACCCGGTCCGAAAATGGGCCATCATTGTCCAGCCCGTACAGTTCATGGGACCCGTGAAGCCCTGCCTGAAGGACATGTCCAATGAGCCCGTTAATACCGGTGATCAGTATTCGTAATCGAGTCATGAAACCTCACACTGTGCTCAATATATTTCACTCAATTTTACCCATGTCACTGCAAAGTGCTCACCCTTCATTTCAGGCTTCTTACCCATTGATCTGTCTCTTTGGGATTCTTTAGCCGAATGAGCTTCAAATGTCGATATTCAGGCCGGGATAGCAACACCGGATATTCGCGTTTTCTCCTCGCATATGTTTTCACCAGCCAGTGAAATAGGGAGTCTTGCGACCAGAGCTTGAAATGCGTCCACAAATTTTCCCGGTTGGTGCCCCAGAGCAGCTCCCGAGTCCACCAGCGGACGAAGGTGCGGCGCGTGAGCTGCCATAAGGTCCTCGGGAAGGAATAATCCAGCCAGATGACTGCCTCCGCTCTGGACCAGACGATATCCCGCACGACGCGATAATTCCCGGCCACCACCCATCGTTCGCACTGCGTCGCTTTTTCGACCCGGGCGCGGAAAAGGTCGAGGGGTACCTCCTGCCAGCCCGGTTCCCAATGGAGAGCGTCGAGCTCGATGAAATTCAAATCCAGCAGCTCGGCAAGCCGTTCTGCAAGCGTGGACTTACCCGAACCGGTCGTGCCGATGACGACAATGCGTTGAAAGGGGAATGCGGGCATGAGGAGAATTAACCACGAAGCACACAAAGGTGCACAAAGATTCTTTAAGGAAAGGGCCTTTTCCCTTCGTGTTCATCGCGCCCTTTGTGGTTAAGAAGCTATCTCACATAAATCGGGTTGCTGAAGATCCAGCCGCGTCGGCGGCCCAGGTAATTGCGCCAAACCTCCACGCGGTACGCGCCGGGTTCGGTGGCAATGTGGGTATAGGCATAGGATTCTTTTGTCCTCCCGATCATTTTCCCATCCTTAATCAGGCGGATCTCGGCCGGCTTGGGCAGATGTGTTTGCAGCGTCACCCCGCCTTTGGCCGGGAGCTCTTCGCCCATGATCCCAGTCCGCTCACGCCCGCGCCCCGTAAAACGGAAGCCGCGCGTGGAGGCGGGTAAATCATAGGCCACGAAACACCGTCCCGCCGCGAGCGCATCGTAGATCATCTTTTTATCGGCCGGGACGTCTCCCGTCAGCGGCTGTGGGAGGAAAACATGGGTGTTAATCGTGCGGAAGTGAAACCGGTAAGGGAAGATCACGCGGTGCAGCGGTCCCATGCTCATGTGCATGGCATGTGCATCCGAGCCGCCAATGGCCACAATGCGCTCACCACTGATCAGCAGTTCATCCCAGCGGGTCAGGGTCTCGCGCATCGGGCTGTGGGCGATAAATTGAGGGAAGTAGGCATAGAAGGCGCCGTGCAGTTTGGTCGGGACGACGGTCTTCAGTTCGCTCAACCCATTCCAAAGCTCGATACCCGTATAGCCCTGTACGTCCCAGGCCTCCCAGGAGATATCCGTTTCTTTGAAGGCAGGCGCAGCGACATCGCGGGGATGCGCGATAAAAGATAAGCCGCCTGCTTCGGCGACTCCATCGATCAAGGTCTGGGGATCATCTGCCAGAGGGGCAACATCTCGATTGGCGTTGAAGACCAGGAGGTGGTTCTTTTGCGGAACCCGGTCCTGGTCGTGGACTTCCTGTCCGATCAGGAGCAGGACGCGGCTGGGGCCGGTCCGGTAATACCCTTCCAGGCCCTGGACGAGCACATTATGATCGGTCACGATGACAGCATCGAGACCTGTCTGGATCCCGGCCTCGGCGATTTCCTTATGGGTGCCGCTCCCATCCGAGTAGCGGGTGTGCATGTGCAAATTCACGACGATCTCATGCATGGGTCCTCAAGCCTGTCAAGTTGACGGTTCCTCTCCCTAGCAGGTATAATGTCTCCGCTTAAAAGGAGACACTTTGTAAATGGTTACCTATATCAATATCGCGTTGATTATAATCTCGGTCCTGCTCATCCTGAGCGTGATCCTGCAGAGTAAAGGTGCGGGCCTGGGTGGGCTGACCGGCGCCGATACCGGCAGCATCTTCACCGCTCGCCGCGGCGTGGAGCGCACACTGTTCTGGGTCACGATCATCCTGAGCGTGGTTTTCTTTGCACTGGTCCTGACCTTGCTCATTATTGCTGGCTAGAGCATCGTCCGCCCTGAAAGGCCGTTCGATCCGCGCGGCTTGCTTGCATCCCGCGGGATCAGAGACGCGCCTTTCTTTTTTCCCATGAGACAATTACGCTGGCAGATCCTCGTTGTGCTTGTGACGCTGGGCATTGTGGCCGTGCTGTTGTTCAGCCAGCAATCGCCGGTTACGACCGGCCCGATCCTGCCTCAGCCAGAGCAGGGAGGTGTTTACACGGAAGGCCTGGTCGGATCGCTGGGCCGACTCAACCCGCTCCTGGATTGGAACAACGCAGCCGACCGCGATGTGAACCGCCTGCTCTTCAGCGGCCTTTTCCGCTTTGACGAATATGGCCTGCCGCGCACCGATCTTGCCGAGGGGTGGGGCGTGACCCCGGATGGCACGGTCTACAATATCACGCTTCGGCAGAACGCGCTCTGGCACGACGGGGAGCCTGTGACCAGCGACGATGTCATCTTCACCATCGACATGCTCAAGAGTGATGGCTCGTTGTATCCGCAAGATATCAAAGATCTGTGGGACAAGATCGAAGTCACGCGGCTGGACGAAAAGAATTTCAAGCTTACCCTGCCTGAGCCGTATGTGCCCTTCATCGACTATCTGACCTTCGGCATCGTCCCAAAACACTTGCTCGAATCGGTCTCGCCCGGTGAGATGGCAGATGCCGGGTTTAACATCAACCCGGTGGGCAGCGGGCCGTACCGGTTCGATCATCTGCTCATCGAGGGGGGGCAGATCGAGGGTGTTGTGTTGACCCTTTCGACGAATTATTATGGAACTCCTCCGTTCATCGAACAGGTGGTCTTCCGTTATTATCCCTCTTCCGAAGCAGCCTTCGAGGCCTACCAGCAGGGCGATGTGTTAGCCGTGAGCCAGATCACTCCCGATATTCTGGGCGCCGCATTGGAAGAGCCGAACCTGTCCGTCTATACCAGCCGCCTGCCGCAGATCAGCTTCGTCCTGTTGAATTTGAACAGGCCGGAGGTCGCATTCTTGCAGGACCCCGTCCTCCGGCGCGCTCTGATGCTCGGATTGAACCGGCCGCATCTCGTAAACACCTTTTTGCAGGGACAGGCCGTCATTAGCGATGGGCCGATCCTGCCTGGCTCATGGGCTTATTACGATGGGATCGAGCACTTTGAATACAATCCTGATGAGGCCGTCAATCTCTTAAAAGGGGAGGGATATGTGATTCCGGCGGAAGGTGGCGAGGTTCGCGCCAAGGATGGCATTCCCCTGGCCTTTACCCTGTTGCACCCGGATGATGGACTGCATACGCAGATCGCGGAGACAATCCGGGATGCATGGGCGGCGATCGGTGTCCGGGCGGACCTACAGGCCGTGCCGTACGAAGAGCTTGCCGCCGATTTTCTCTCTTCACGTAATTATCAGGCTGCGCTCGTCGACCTCAACCTTTCGCGCACTCCGGACCCGGACCCGTATCCGTTCTGGCACCAGGCCGAGGCCACGGGCGGGCAGAACTACTCACAGTGGGATAATCGCCCGGCCAGCGAGTACCTCGAACAGGCGCGCGTCACCGCCGATTACGCCCTGCGCACCCGCCTCTACCGCAATTTTCAGGTCGTGTTTGCCAGGGAACTGCCCGCGCTGCCTCTCTTTTCCCCAGTATATTCCTACGGAGTCGATGCACAGGTACAGGGCGTGCAGGTCCCATCGTTATATGATCCAAGTGACCGGCTCGCGACCTTTTCAAACTGGTACCTATTGACTCGCCGTGCCCTGGAGCCGGCAGAAACACCTACGGCTTCACCATAATCCAAAATTTTTCCAAAGAGGACTCATGAGCAACCTTCG
>DASTFG010000365.1:0-4628 GCA_035708785.1 Anaerolineales bacterium | reverse complement strand
AGAAGGCGACTCGATGGGCGAAAGCAGCTCAAATAAGCAAATCGGCTACCTCCTCCGCAGCTATCCGCGTCTCTCACAGACCTTTGTACTGAATGAGATCCTTGCGTTGGAAAAGATCGGTGTATCCATCCAGATCTTTGCGCTGACCAACCCCCATGAGAAGGTTGTTCAAATGCAAGTAGACCAGGTTCAGTCCCCGGTTCATTATCTGGATGGAGATGTACAGCCGCGACCTTTGATGGAACTGCTGAAAGAGCACATGCAGGTGGCCAAGCTGCATTTCAAAGGATATCTGCGTTCTCTGCTTTACATCGCGGCTAATCGAAGTATTGATGAAGGCTATACCGCGAGCAGCCGCTGGGAATGTTTTCTTCAAGCCGTGCAACTGACTTACTTGCTGGTTCTACAGGAACGGAATACCGGAAAAAGGATCGATCATCTCCATGCTCATTTCGCGCACGACCCGGCTTTAATTGCCTGCCTGGTGCATTTTATGGCGGGCATTCCTTTCAGCTTTACAGCACACGCGCGCGATCTTTACCAAGTACCTGAAAAGGTCTTGACAGACCGAGTCCGCGAGGCCCGGGCCGTGATCACATGTTGCGGATCCAACCTGGAATACTTGAACCGGATTGCCCCGTCTCAGAGATCAAAATTCTCGCTGGTGTACCACGGCGTGAATTTGAAGGACTTTCAACCGCCTGTAAGGGCAGAGCCAGACTCTGTTTCCAAGAGGCCTTTGATCCTGTCTATAGGGCGACTTGTCGAGAAAAAAGGGTTCCAGGGTCTCCTGGGGGCCCTGCTCATCGTCAAGGAGAAAGGCGAAGACTTCCAGTGTGCTATTTACGGTGATGGCCCGCTATGTGAGCAATTAAGGGAGTGGATCGAGGAACACGATATGACAGACGAGATTCTGCTCATGGGCGCTCGCACCCAGCAGGAATTGATCTCCGTTTATCAGAACGCCACTCTTTTTGTCCTGATCCCGGTTCAAACGGATGATGGCGACAGGGATGGCATCCCCAATGTTCTGGTCGAGGCTATGGCTGTAGGCCTGCCGGTGATTACGACCACAGTATCCGGGATACCGGAACTGGTAGAGCACAACCAGAATGGGCTCTTATACCAACCGCATGATGTGGAGGGTGTTTCCTCGGGAATTCTGGAATTGCTGCACAATGCCGAGCGGCGCAGACAGTTAGGCAGCGCGGCGTCGAAAAAGGTGAGGGAGCACTTTGATATTATGCAGGCTGCCCGCCGTTTAAAGGCTCTGTTTGTGTGAACATTTATATATTTGTTGTAGCTGAGTTGGTGATCTGATGGGCAAATCTTCTGACGATAAAAAAACCTCTTCGAATAGTTTGACGTTTGGCCGTTTGGTGGGATTGATTGCTCGTTTCTCAGGAAATTCGCGGCGCAACTTCATCCTGGCTGCCGTGATGCTGATTTTTGAGCAGGTCGCCGGCACAGCGATTGGCTGGGTGGCACCCGGCCTTGTGCTGGATCATGTGGGCAGGCGACTCATCGAGATGAGAGCAGACCCGGATTCCATAGGTTTCACCCTGGCCGATTTTCAAGTGCTCGCGGTGGTGAGCATTGCCCTGATCGTCCTGACCATGCTCAACAGCCTGTGTGACTCGTTGGCCGAGATCTATCTTGCTCAAGGTGGACGCAGAGTTGGCTATAACATTCGCGTTTTCCTCTACGGGCACCTGCAAAAGCTTTCCCTGTCGTTTCATAGTAAAAGCCGAACAGGCGATATTCTGACCCGCGTAACCTCCGATGTGGCTGCCGTCGAAAGTTTCATTATTGGCAATCTCTCCGATTTCGTCGGCAGTGCGCTGGCTCTCGTCGTTCGTCTCGGCGCGATCTTCTGGATCGCCTGGCAGGTTGGCCTCGTGGCTCTGATCGTGATCCCGCTGATGGCGGTGATCTCCAATTATTTCTCGAACCGGATCAAAGCGGCCAGCAAGAAGCTACGCTCGAGTGAAGGTGAGCTGGCATCTGCTGCACAGGAAATGCTGGCCTCGATTCGGGTCGTGCAGGTGTATGGTCAGGGCAGCTACGAACAATCCCTCTTTTCGGGCCAGAGCCAGAAAGCGATGAATGCTGCTTTGGAGGCTGCCACTTACCAGGCCCGTTTTAGCTGGGTGGTGAGTGTTTTCGGGGCAATCTCAACGGCTGCTGTCATCTGGGTGGGAACATGGCTAGTATTCGGGCGCCCGTTCCAGATGCAGGTTGGTGATCTGAGCAGATTTATCATCTGGATCGATGAAATGTTCAAGCCCTCGAAGAGACTGATTTCCGAGTGGAATTCCTTTGGCAAGCTGTATGCGAGCCTGGAACGAATCAACGACCTCATCGAGATGCAACCCGAGGTGCGGGACAGACCGGGCGCCATCACGGCCCCGCCTTTTCATGGACAGATTGAGTTCCGGAATGTGGTTTTCACGTATCCGGCAGCCGAAGGCTCGAAGAAGAGCGTGGACAAAAAACCACGGCCTACTTTGAATGGACTCTCCTTTGAGATACAACCCGGCCAGGTGGTGGCGGTGGTGGGTCATACCGGCGCCGGTAAAAGCACGATCGCTCAGCTTATTCCACGACTGTATGATCCGGATGAGGGACAGATCCTGGTCGATGGTCGTGACATCCGTGACTTCACACTGGAGTCGCTGCGCGCAGAGATGAGTATGGTTCTGCAGGAGTCCATCCTGTTCACTGGCAGCATCGTCGAGAATATCGCCTATGGACGCCCCGATGCAAGCGGCCCAGATATCATAGAAGCTGCCATAAATGCCAATGCACATGAGTTTATCTCCAAGTTTCCAGATGGTTATTACACGATGTTAGAGGAGCGCGGGTCGAACCTCTCCGGCGGACAGCGCCAGCGGATTGCCATCGCGCGCGCCTTCATCCGCGATACGCCGATCCTGATCCTGGATGAACCTTCGACTGGATTGGACGCAGAATCAACGGACTTGGTACTGCAAGCCTTGCGCAAATTGATGAAGGGAAAGACCACGATCATTATCTCCCATGAGCTTAACTTGATCCGTGATGCAGACAAAATCATCGTTATCAAAGAGGGCGAAATCGAACAAATGGGAACGCATGATGAATTGATTCGCGCCGGTGGGTTGTATGCCAACCTGTATGCAATGCAGTCCGGGCAAAGAGCGATAGTTAGTAATCCTGTGCCTGCTGGGGAGGCAGCGGGTCCTCGCGCTGAGAAAGGGTAGAAGACCATCTATGCCAAGCCAATTGATTCAAAAACTCCTGGAGGGCATCGAGAACGATCTGCCGCACAGCGCTCTGCTTCAGAAAAAGGTGCCAGCCCTGGCAGAGGCCTTTAATGCTGAACGGATGAAAGAAACATTACAGGAAGCCCTTCTGGGTCCTGGCAATGGTCAGAATACAATTCTTGAGTGTGTTCCTGGAAAGGCACTCTATTTGCTGGATCACACCATTAATATGCAATATAAGCTGAAGATCCTGGATAGGGCTACCAACGGGACCATCGCCACGCTTATCAACGCGCGGCTATTCCCGGATGCCGCGGCATGCCAGCAATTTCTGGATGAGGCATTGAAGCCCGTTGCTGCACGAATGGATGGTCGCCCGGAGATCAAGCCGTTTTCCAGACCCATCGCGATCGTCGAGTCCTTGAATATGAGTCTTTCTGCCTATCCCATCGACGGCCTCATTCCTACGCTGGTAGACGCCACGAATCCCGGTAAAGTGGCCGGTCTATTCGCCGAAACTCTACCCGAGGTGAGGTCAGGAACGTTTTCTATTCGAGAGGTGCAGCAGTTTCTGGCGCACTATGGGCGCTACAAGCGTTGCGTTCTGCGCTATACCATTGACGGTGTGCAAACGGAGACACAGGCTCCGCAGCAGATCACCGTCTATGGAAAAGTTGATGCAGATGGGCTGGGCGGCATGACTGTGGATATTATCTCTGCTCTTCATAAACGATTGAGCGAGCCGGAGCTGCCTTATCGATTCAAGATCCCTCATTCGTTAGGCTTTTTCCCAGACTACCAGTTGCTCCTGATGGAAGCACTCCCTGGAAAGCCATTCTTCAAGCCGCTGTTGAAAGCCTGGACAGACAAAAGCAATCACCCGATGGCCGGGAATGAAAACTCGTCGCACGAAGAGGAAGCAAATCTCGAGAAAGCCATTCAGACCTGTGCTTTGATGGCTGCCACCCTGCACGGCTCCAACATTACGCTGGGCCGGCCATCCACGTTGGAAATGCAGGTTGCCAAGTTACGGGATTCGGCAGATGTTTTATCTCAAGTTTTCCCGGAGCTGGGTGCTCAGGTAAAATCCTGGATTGACCAGACGGTCGAATTTGCGCAACTTTATCCGGCTATGCCGCTATGTTTCAGCCACGGGGATTTTACCTACACTCAATTGATCTTCGATGGAAAGAACGGCGGGCTGGTCGATTTTGATACGATGTGCCAGGCAGAACCAGCGCAGGATCTGGGTCATTACCTGGCATACCAAAGGCTGAATATCATAAAAGACCAGGACCCGAACTTGCCCTTTCCTCAAGAGACGATCGACCACTTATGCGCTGTTTTTTTGGATACGTATATTGAAGTATCGAAGGACTGGAT
>DASTFG010000364.1:0-3633 GCA_035708785.1 Anaerolineales bacterium | reverse complement strand
AACTGAGCTTTTTGGTCCTCGCCATAGACAGCATCCCGTCTATATCTGCCGTGAGCAAGTTGGCACAGAGGCTACGGCGGCGCGCAAAGGAGTACGTGCCAATGAAATCCATGTAATCTGATTCTAATTCACATTCGCTTTTGCAGAAAACAAAGTCAATCAAAACTCCATGTTCGACAGCAAGAAAGAACTCAAGATTCCTGCCCCCTTTTCAACCATCTGGCAAGAAGTGAAAGCTCACCTCGCCCAGCTGCCACAAATTGCCCATGGCCTATCATAGTCCGGAAATATCTTCGCTGCTTGAATAGCCTCACCAAGCTCGGAATCGTTCATTTTGAGGTGCTCAGAAACGCCTTCGTTGCCCTAATCTTTTCCTGCTCCACCCTGCCTGTCTGTACCCAATGATCCAGCAATTGAGTGATCGTCAGCACCGCATGCATGGAATATCCTGCCTGCTCCAAAGATTCTTTTGCACCGGATTGCCTATCTACCAGCACAACGACGTCCCTCACAACCAGACCCGCGCTTGCCAGTTTTTCGATGGCTTCGAATTTGCTCCCGCCTGTGGTGGCCAGGTCATCGATGACGACCACTATCTCGCCTGTGTGATATTCACCTTCGATCTCGGCCTTCGTGCCATACGATTTGGCCTCCTTGCGCGGGTAGATCATTGGATAATTTCCTGCGAGGCTAATGGCAGTTGCGATGGGAATGGCGGCGTAAGGTAAGCCAGCGATGCGTGAAAAGTGGAGGGTGGAAAGCAGAGGTAGATAGGCCTGGGCAATTTCCGCGAGCAGTTTTGGATAGGTGATGATCTGTCGCAGGTCAATGTAGATTGGGGATTTTAGCCCCGATTTAAGGGTGAAGTCACCAAATTTAATACAACCTCCGGAAAGTAAACCTTCAGCGAGGGAGGAGAGGCGAGTCTCGAGATTTGTCATAGTTTCTTCCATTTTGAACCGCTAAGCTCGCGAAGAACGCAAAGGTTTTCTCTCGTTCTCCTCTATAAGATTAGCGGCGTTCGCGGTTCAGATCTCTTGTGATACGCAAAATCTCGTCGCGTAATGCTGCGGCCGCAAAACCCGGTTTTTCCACCCGCGCAATCGAGCGCGAGACGTTGATTAGCATCCCTTTGCCGTCGGTGCGCAGACCAGCCCTCAGAGCGGATTCCAATTCCCCGCCCTGCGCACCGACTCCGGGAACGAGGAACCACAGATCCGGCGCAGCGGCGCGGATGTTGGACATGATCTGCGGGTGGGTCGCGCCGACGACGATACCGACGTTGTTGTTCACATTCCACTGTTGCGCCAGTTGTGCGACATAGCTGTACATTGGCATGGGGCTGTCCGAACCAACGGGCAGGACGAGTAGATTCTGTAAATCCATGGAACCCGCGTTGGATGTTTTGCACAGCAGAAATACGCCTTTCTCGGGATTCTTGATGAACGGCTCAATCGAGTCTTTACCCAGATAGGGATTCAATGTAATGCAGTCTACACCGAGATTCTCGAACGCGGATTGAGCGTACGCCTCGGCTGTGGAGGCGATATCCCCGCGCTTGGCGTCGAGGATGACCGGGATGCGCGAGCCGAGCCGTTTCGACTCATCATTGATTGCTTCGACAACCTGTCTGAGCGCGCTCCAGCCATCCGGGCCGAGGGCTTCGAAGAACGCCGCGTTGGGCTTGAAAGCCGCGGCGTAGGACGCGGTCTGTTTAACGAGATTCAGGCAGAAGTCCAGGGCTGAGGCGGCGCTCGGTTCAGGCAAATCATTGATGTGAGGATCGAGCCCTATGCAAAGCAGCGATGAACAATCATCTGCTCGTCTTTCTAAAAAAGAGAAGAATGTCTCCATCATTTTCCTTTTTACCACAAAGACGCTGAGCCACAGGGTTCTTATTTTCTCAGTATCTTCGTGGCTTTATGATCTCCGTTAGGGGACAGTGGTTAGGCTTTCCCTAGTACCATAGCGAGCAGAGCCATCCTCACATACAAACCATATTCCATCTGGCGGAAGTAGGCAGCGCGGGGATCGTCGTCGAAGTCCACGCTGATCTCGCCGACGCGCGGCAGCGGGTGCATGACGATCATATCCTGCTTAGCCGCTTTCATGATCTCGGGGTCGATCACGTACGCACCTCTGACCTTCTCATATTCAGCGGGATCTTCGAAGCGTTCCTTCTGGACGCGTGTAACGTACAGAACATCCGTTTCCGCCAGGACTTCATCAAGCTTATCGAACTCCGCCTGCGGGATGCCCTTCTCCGCAATTTCGTCCATCACTTCCTTTGGCATGCGCAAGATATCAGGCGAAACGTAATGGATCTTGACATTGAACAACGACAGCAGGCGGGCAAGGGAATGGACGGTGCGCCCGTATTTCAAGTCGCCAAGCATGGTCACGGTCATGCCGTCAATCTCGCCAGCGCCGAGCTCTTCGAAGATCGTGAACGTGTCGAGCAGCGCCTGGGTAGGATGTTCCCCGACCCCGTCGCCCGCGTTGATAACGGGCTTGCGCGCCGCCTTTGCCGCGATCGCCGCCGACCCGGTCTCGGGATGGCGGAGCACGATCACATCCGCATAGCATTCGAGTGTGCGAACGGTATCGGTCAGGCTTTCGCCTTTTGTGACGGACGAATACTTTACCTCATTGATTGGGATCACAGACCCGCCCAGGCGTTCGATTGCAGCCGTGAACGACGATGAAGTGCGTGTCGAAGGCTCGTAGAACAGGTTTGCCAGAATTTTGCCTTTCAATAGATCGAAGGTTCCTACACGTTCGACCATGCCGCGCATCTCGTGCGCCACGCCGAAAATGTATTCCAGGTCGTCACGGCCGAATTGTTTGACGGAAATAACGTCCTTTCCATACCAGGGCGCTGTGCGCTGATCGCCAAAGGGAAGGTACGGACTTGTGTGGTTTGTGTGCATTTGTACTCCTTGTGTTTGGTAAGTAGTAATTAGAGATTGGTGATTAGGACTCATTGTCCGGTCATATCTCGCATCTCGAATAGTGATTCGCCAGCAGGATCATGTTGACCAGCGGTTCTTCATAGGGGTGAAGGGCTCTTATGACTTTCATTGCTTCGTTGACCAGTTCACGCTTGCAGTTGACCTCAACCTTGTATTCTGCAACTTCACTAATCTTCTCGACTTCTCCCTTGAGCGGGTCAGCCCCCGGCAGCGGGCGGAAATATCCCTTCACCGGATACATGGCAACGCAATGGTCATAATCCCCGATTTGCCCGACGCCGACCTTTGCCAGTCCATCGCGGATTTGAAAGGCGAATTCCTCCGGGACGAAGATCTCAAGCTTAACATCGGTAAAGTTTTCCATAAGCTTAGTCCTCTATTTCTTTCCATTGTATCGGATGGGTGTGTTTGTGCGTTTCCCACTCATCTGCAAGAATGGCATACATCAAAGTATCCCACCATCTGTCTTTATAGTATTCGTTCTCACGCAGCCGCCCTTCAAGGCGCATCCCTAGTTTCTCCAGCACGTGCGCCGAGCCGAGGTTGTCTGCAACGCACCATGACCAGACACGGTGCAGGCCAAGTTGACTGAAGCCGAAGTCCACGATCGCGTGTGCGGCTTCGGTGGCATAACCGCGCGTCCAATATTCGGGATCCAGCT
>DASTFG010000363.1:0-4062 GCA_035708785.1 Anaerolineales bacterium | reverse complement strand
TGATCTCCAGTCCAACTCAAAGTAATCCGTCTTCTGACGCCCTGTGCGTCGGAATATTCGAGGTGGGCTTGCAGTAAAGCGTAATCAGGCACGTCAAAATGAATGTTCACGAATCCACCGCTTTGGACGAAGGTGGATGGCTGAATCGATGCCTTGATCGCCGGGTCAGCGGTAACGATTGCCAGATTTGATGCGGGGGCCCCTACGTTGTGAAGCCGCATGGAGCCGGCCCGCGGATGTCTCATTCCTTGATCCAAAACAAAACGGGGTTGCGCAGCGCGAATCTTGCTTTTGGTCTCCTCCTCGAATTTTTGGCGCTCCAGCTGGACCATCCGGACGGTGGCCTCGGTCTGCCGGACAGCCACCAGAACCAGCGATTTTGTTCCCTGGACCTGTTGTTCCAATCGATCGGCCTGTGTCCGCAGTGCTTCGGTGTTCTGCCGCAGCTCTTCTCCCTGCTGGAAATAACCGACGACGAGCCATAGAAAGGCCAGCGGCATGACGACACCGCTCAGAAGAGCACCGATGTCGATTGCGTTCAGCCCCTCGACATGCGACCACTCCGCGTAAATGTACGCTCCCGCCATGAGCAGCCATATGCCCGTCAGGACCAATGCGATGCGCACTCTCATACGCTCAGTGTTCATTCGTGTAAGGCAGCAATGCTGAAGCTAGAATACACCCATAACGTTCGCGCATCCCGAACGTCGCGAAAACGCGGGCACCTGCCCCATCGAGGTATTTTCCAGTAATATTAGCCCACGGGGGATTGAGGGATGGAGCCGAATCATCAGAGGCTGGAGAGTGCTCGTCGGCACGTGCAAGACGGGGAGCAGAACATCGCGCGGCAGACCGCTGTTATCTCTGAACTGAAGGCGAGAGACGCCGACACGACAGGCGCACAGAGGGCGCTCCGCGTTCATATCGCTTTTCTACAGGTCGCGCGACGAGCGCTTGCTCTGGAAGAGGAGAAAGCACGCCAAGTGGAAGTTTCGTATCACAACTTCGCATCGCGCATGGAACCGTGAAGAAACCGAAAGCCGAGCTCAATGCAATCGCGCAGCGTTGCACCCCGGAAGTCAATGTATTGCTGCGTAAGATACAGGACAGAGACCTATTGGCCCTCATCATTGAAGCTTTGGAGATGACGCGCGGCCCCATCACCGAGGCAACAATATTCGTGACACTGATACAGCTCAAAGACGAACTGAAAAAGAAAGCAGGATAGTTGTTTCAGCAGCCACCGTCACAAGATCTGTAGTCCTGATCGTCACACGGCCGCGCTGGACTTCTATTGGGATTCTCGGAGCTACTTCTCGTCGTAATCGTAGAAAACCGCTTCGATATTATGACCATCGGCATCGTTCACGAATGCCGCATAGTAGCCCGGCCAATACTCCTTCCGATATCCCGGCGCGCCATTGTCCTTCGCCCCGGCCGCGAGAGCCGCTTTATAGAAGTTTTCGACCTGCGCCTTGCTTCTCGCCTCAAAAGCGACGTGCAGAGGGATCACGCCTTTGTCGTTCGTCCCGATCCAGAAGTCTGTATTCTTGCCGTCGTTGAATCCGGCCGCTTCGCCGTACTCCATGTTCTGCTTGTAGCCGATCGTCGCAAGTACTTTGGAGTAGAACTTTTTCGCCTTGCGATAATTGCTGACGGGTATGCTGGTGTGAGCGATCATGTGAATGACGGCCAACTGATCAGTGAAAACCCGTAATATTGCACATATTGTCGATTCCGCGTCTATGCGCTGCCGGGACTGAGAATGAACGCTTTCTCGATCAGATGATGGGCGTGCAATGAGCGCGAGATCGTGCGGGAGCTGCTCGCTCTGCTGCAAGCTGATCGCCGTGCGCGAGCTCAACAAGGAACCGGGTGTGTGGTGTGTCCATGCGCGCCCGGGCTGCAGAATTTATGGCAAGCCGGAGCGCCCGGCGGGGTGCGGGATCTTTAACTGCGCCTGGCTCGAGCGCGATCCGGCGACCACGCCGGACAAGCTCTCTCTGCCTGATGCCCTTCGGCCCGACCGGTGCCATGTCGTTTTGACCGGCCTTGTGGGTGGCGATGGAATCGCGGCGCACGTCGATCCGTCTTACCCTCTCGCGTGGCGCGAGGGTCCGATAGGCCGCTTGCTTCAGGATGCCGTGAACGATGGCGTGAAGGTCTTCGTCGTGGTGGGGCACAAACGCCACGCCTTTAATACCACGCTTGACGCGCTGGACCGGCTGGCAATTCAACAACACCCGAAATCGGGAAGTGAATAGGCTTCACTGAAGCAATCAGGCAGGAAGACGCAAAGAGTTAGAATGCTGACTTGTCCGGCCTGAATCCCGGGCTCGACTTCCGTTCGGGCCATCTGGCATAAACCATGTCTAGCGTAATCGCCATTGCCCCCATACTCGGGATGGTCGCCATGGTGATGAGCCTGACTCACTTGGTGCCAATCACCATTTCGGCAATTTACGGGGACGGCGCGACACGGGCATTCGAGCTTTCCTTGCTGCTGAACTTCGGGATTGGACTCATCCTCTGGCTTGCGACTCGCCGCCACCGACGAGACATTACTCCACGGGACTCCATGCTGCTGGTCACCCTGCTGTGGGCCGGGGGGCCGTTGCTCGCCACGGTGCCAATGCTTCTTACCCTTCCGGAACTGACGTTCTCCAGAGCCTATTTTGAGATGATGTCCGGTATTACGACGACCGGCTCGACTGTACTGTCTGGCCTGGACCACCTGCCACCCTCGATAAACATATGGCGGGGGCTGCTGCAATGGCTGGGCGGTATCGGGATCGTTGTCATGGTAGTCGCCTTACTTCCTGTCCTGGGCGTAGGTGGCCGGCAGATTCTGAAGGCTGAAACGCCGGGCCCCATGAAGGATGCAAACCTTACAGCGCGGGTCACCGAGACTGCGAAAGGGCTATTGAAGGTTTACATCATTTTCTCGCTCATCTGTCTGCTGGCTTACAAAGCCGCCGGTATGAACTGGCTCGATGCTTTGATGCACACGTTTACCACCATCAGCACCGGCGGCTTTTCAACGCACGACGCGAGTTTTGGTTTCTTCGAATCCCCGGTTCTGGAAAGCATAGCGATCTTTTTCATGCTCGTGGCCGCAGTGAACTTTGGTTCGCATTTCATGGTGCTGAGAACGTTGTCGGTAACGCCCTATAAGGCAGATGCAGAGATCGGATGGGCGCTACTTGTGCTTCTGGGCAGCTGTGCGGGGATCGGGACATATCTATTCTGGCTCGGGACGTACCCCGAATTTCTGACCGCGCTTCGGCACGCTGCATTCAATGTCGTGTCGGTGGCGACTTCAACCGGCTATGCCACCCAGGATTACAATCTCTGGCCGATCGGCGCACCGCTTTGGATGCTGTTTCTCGTAAGTTTCGCTTCCTGTTCCGGATCAACCGGCGGAGGCATAAAAATGGTGCGGGCTCTCATTTTGTGCAGGCAGGTCTATCGGGAGTTGACGCGGATAGCTCATCCGGCCGCGATCACGCCCATGAAACTGCGTGGGATGCTGGTCGAAAACAAGATAATTTTGGCCGTACTGGCATTCCTGTTTATTTACGTTGCGACCATTGTGTCACTCACTTTCGTGATGGTAGCGAGTGGATTGGACGTTATTACCGGATTCTCCGCTGTGGTGGCGTGCGTGAACAATCTAGGTCCTGGATTAAACGAGGTGGGACCCGCTACGACGTTCTCCGGACTCAATGACTTTCAGATCTGGGTATTGTCGGGCGCCATGCTCGTTGGCAGACTGGAGTTTTTTACCGTCCTGGTTTTGATCACGCCCACATTCTGGCGTAAATAGAGGGGCACGGCGATGGCGGCTAAGCGTATGGTCGCAGGCGGGGCGCGCGCGGGCGAGATTGTTGTGGTCCGGCTCGCTTACGGCGAACTTCTCCTTGAATCAATACAGGAGATCTGCAGGAAACGTCGGATCCGGGACGGGGTTATCCTGACCGGCTTCGGCAGCCTGACCGACATCGCGGTGAGCGGTGCGGTCTGGGCATCGTTCCCGCCGCGAAAGTTTTACCAGAGTACACG
>DASTFG010000362.1:0-2677 GCA_035708785.1 Anaerolineales bacterium | reverse complement strand
CGCGGCTGGGTCTCTTTCAGGCACTGCCGCGTGCCTTTAAAGAAGACAAAGGAAGTTATGTCGAAATGGATGGTATGTATGAAGTCCAGGCGACGAGGATTTCCATTCATCTCGATCAGCCTTCTCCCGCGCATACCGATGGAGAATTACTTCCGGAATGGATCCAGGATTTTGAATATGACATCGTGCCGCAGCGTTTAGACGTTCTGGTGCCCTGAATGGCAAGCGAGCTTTCTTTCCGTCCTCTTAAACGCAATCTCTGGACCGACCTCGAAGAGCTGTTCGGCCCGCGCGGAGCCTGTGCCGGCTGCTGGTGCATGTATTGGAAGCTGCGCGGCAAGGAGTATGAGGAAGCCAAGGGCTATGAGACTCGGCAGATGCACAAGTCGATTGTCGATTCGGGCGTGGCCACGGGCCTGCTGGCATACTTGCACGGAGATGTTGTCGGGTGGGTGGCGGTCGAGCCGCGCAGCGCCTATGAGAGGTTGACGCACTCCCGCACGCTCAAGCCGGTGGATGACCAGCCCGTCTGGTCCGTGCCCTGTTTCTTCGTCGCGAAGAAATATCGGCGGCAGGGGATCACCGTCGAGCTGCTCAAGGCCGCGGTGGAGCATGTCCGTCGTCGGGGCGGAAAGATCGTGGAGGGCTATCCGGTCGATACGCAGAAAGTTATGCCCGCTCCTTTTATTTATACGGGGACTGCGTCTGCATTCCAGCAGGCAGGATTCAAGGAAGTCGCGCGCCGCAGCCCGACGCGGCCGATCTTCCGCTTCGTTATCGAATAACGAATGTCCTTTCCCGATATCCGTAAATCTCGCAGGTGGCTGAGCGCGGAAGAGATCTGGCTTCTGATTGTCATCTTTTTAACGGTCAGCGGGCTGCTGGCGCTGAACATTTACCTCGCCCGCAGCCTGCCCGGAGGGGAGTGGCTGTTCCTGCGCTGGACCGGCGCGCGTGCCTTCCTGATCGAGGGGATCGAGCCGTACAGCACCGAGATCGCCCAACGGGTGCAGGAGGTAGCTTATGGGCGGCCGGCGTTTTCGAGTGAATATGCGTACGTGCTGAACGATCCGTTCCATATCCTTTTGCTCTACACCCCCCTTGCATATATTCGAGACTTTACGGTGGTCCGCGGCCTTTGGATGCTGATCGGCGAGGCGGCGCTGGTCGGGACGGTCCTGTTCTCCTTCAATCTTTCCGAGTGGCAGCCTCCGCGCTGGTTGTATTATGGTCTGCTCGGCTTTGGCTTGTTTGGTTACCTCAGCCTGAATGCCTTATTCACGGCGACGCCTGCGATTTTACTGGGTTTCCTTTATTTATGGATTCTCCTGGCTCTGCGCGCACGTTCCGATGAGCTGGCGGGCGCGCTCCTCTTTCTGGTCTCCTATCAATGGGAAGTGGGTGGGCTGTTCTTCCTCTTTATCATCGTGTTTGTCTTCGCCAACCGGCGCTGGCAGGTCCTGGCTGGCTTTGGGATGGCGCTTGTGATCCTGCTCGTGATTTCCTTCCTTGTCAATCCGGGATGGGGACTTCCCTATTTTCGCGCGGTGCTCTCGGCCTGGTTTCGCGGCGCCAACCTGACCTTCGGTCACGTCCTGTCTGTATGGATTCCTGAAGCACCGTTTTCCATCGGAAGACTTGTCTCGATCGGGTTGGGCCTGATCGTCTTTCTCGAATGCCTTGGGGCTGTTCAGGCGCATTTTCGCCGCGTGGTCTGGACCGCATCCCTATCCCTTGCGGCGACTCCGCTGATCGGTTTTGCGATCTTTCCATCGAATCACGTGGTGTTGATCCTGCCGCTCGTCCTGATCCTCTCCCTCGTCTGGGAACGCTGGGCGCGCAGCCGGGTCTTCATGAGCATTCTTATTTTGGGTCTTGCGCTTCTGGTCCCTTACGGCATGTACTGGCGCACGGTCAAGGAGTACAGCCCCCTCTATCTGGATTTGCTTGCGGTCCTCCCACCGGTCGCGACCATCGTCGGTTTGTATTGGATGCGCTGGTGGGTGATTCACTCGCCGCGCACCTGGCTCGATGAGATCGGGTTTCGTCGATGAACTGGCGGCATTACACGCTCCTTTTTGTGCTCGGTCTGCTCGTCCCGTTTGTGGTCTCGCGCTTCCAATCTCTCCCGGGGTATATGGATGCTGACTATTATTTTGCTGGCGGCCTGCAGCTTGCGAGCGGGGAGGGTTTTACCGAACCGTATCTGTGGAATTATCTCGACGATCCGGAGGGTCTGCCTCATCCCTCGCATACCTACTGGATGCCTCTCGCCTCGATCGTTGCGGCATTCGGGATGTGGTTTACGGGCCAGCTAACGTACGCGGCGGGACGGCTTCCCTTCATCCTCCTTTCGGCCTGCGTTCCGGTTCTGACAGCGATCCTCGCCCGTGAAGTCACCGGCAAGACCTTCCTCGCGATCGTCTCCGGACTGATATCCATCTTTTCTCTTTACTACGCTCCCTTCATGCCTGTCCCTGATAATTATGCTCTTTTTATGCTGTGCGGAAGTGCGTTCCTCCTGCTGGCTCCGCGACCGCACAAGTGGATTCCCCTCACCCTCGGCGCCTTGGCCGGCCTGATGACGCTGGCCCGCAGCGATGGGCTGCTCTGGCTCGGACTCGCTGGCCTGACGGTGATGTGGAAGTCGACT
The DNA here is from genome assembly GCA_035708785.1 of Anaerolineales bacterium. Classification (GTDB taxonomy): domain Bacteria; phylum Chloroflexota; class Anaerolineae; order Anaerolineales; family Villigracilaceae; genus Defluviilinea. The sequence continues at coordinate 24 of DASTFG010000362.1, read as the reverse complement.
CACAACGAGGACGGAACGAGAAAC
>DASTFG010000361.1:0-3210 GCA_035708785.1 Anaerolineales bacterium | reverse complement strand
AGTTTTGCTGCACGGCCGAGATCACGCCAATGGGCAGGGCGACGATCAAGCTGAACAATAAGGCGCCGGCGGCCAGCTCGATCGTCGCGGGCAAGCGATCGGCGATCAACGACGTGACAGGCTGTTTAAGGACGTAGGAATATCCCAGGTCTCCTCTTACAGCATCGCGTAAGAAGTACCAGAGCTGAATATGGAGAGGTTCGTTCAGATGGAACTCTTCCCGCAGCTGCTCCAGTTCACCCGCCGATATGGCACCTCCCTGCCCCATCATGATGTCCACCGGATCGCCAGGCGTCAGGCGGATGAAGAAGAAAACGATGATCGCCACACCGAGCATGATCGGTATGGTCGCCAGTATACGCTCTAGGATTTTGATGCTTCGCAAGATCGGTCAGTTCCCGGGATGATGGCAGGCTGGTCGGAACTCAATTTGAGGGAGGATGAACGGATCATCCTCCCCCGGCTGTTATTCCGCTTTACAAACGTCGTGCATGTTCTGACGGCTGTCGGATGCGGGCGTCCAGTTCGAGATCGAGGCGGAAGCGGCTTCCACTTCCTCCGGCAGGATCAGGAATACCGCGGGCGCTTCCTCATAGACAATCTGCTGCGCCTCATCATAGATTGCCTGGCGCGCGGCTGTGTCCCCGGTGGTCTCACCCTGCTGGATCAATTCATTGACGCGTTCGTTGTTGTAGGTCGAGAAATTCCCACGGCCGAACGGGGTATCCGCCACAAACCCGTGCCACTTGGCTTCGAAGTGGCCCACAGGGTCGAATGCCGAGTCGCCCCAGTCGTCCAGATAGGCCTGTCGCTCGCCGGCCAGGAGCTGATCACGGATGACGCTATATTCCCAGAAGCGGACGTTTGCATCGATTCCAATGGCACGGTACATATCCGCCGCGGCTTCGGCCAGGGATCGCCATTCTTCCAGCGTGTCGATCGTCATGGCAAATGGCTGGCCGTCCTTATCCAGGATTCCGTCGCCATCTGTATCCTCCCATCCCGCTTGATTCAATAAATCGATGGCCATGGCTGTGTCATATGGATAGGGAGAAAGAATCTGGTTGACAAAACTGTTGAACGGTGAGAGTGGACCGGGCAGCGCGACAGCACGCCCGCCGTAGATCTGTTCGATGATCAGGTCCTTGTCGACCGCATAGTTCAATGCCTTGCGCACATTCACATCGTCAAAGGGAGCCATATTAACGTTCAGCTCGATCCATTTGGGCTGTGTGCCTGCGGCCGTTTTCACCTGAACATTTTCGTTGGCAGACAGGGATTCGATCAGGTCCTGCGGCACATTGGTGATGATATCGACTTCACCGGCCAGCAGGGCCGATACACGCGTGGACGCTTCAGGAATAACACGGAACACGACCTGGCCCGCACACGCCGGTCCCACCGGGGCCAGGTCCGGTGAACCGCCATAGTAGTCGGCGAAGCGTTCCAGGACGACCTCCTCGAAACCAGGCTGGGCGGAGACAAACTTGAAGGGTCCCGTGCCGATCGGGTTTGCGATAAAGCCTTCAGTGCCCACCTCTTCGAGATACGCCCTGGGGACGATTTGCTGGTGGACCAACAACTGCATAGCAGGCGGCCAGGGTCCGCTGAAATGCATGCTGACCGAATAATCTCCGGTCTTTTCGATCGATTCGAGCGGCGCGATCAACCCCTTGCGCGGTGAGGTGTGAGGCTCGGGATATTCGATCTGATTTTCATTGATAATTCGTTCGAAGGTGAAGACCACGTCGTCGGCGGTCATTTCGGATCCATCGTGAAATTTGACGCCCTCACGCAGCTTGATATCGAGGGTCTGGTCATCTGCCCACTCCATGGATTCGGCCAGTTCCATGTGAACGCCGTTCGTGGCGTCACGCGTGACCAATCCATCGAACATGTTGCGGATGACCGTCTCGGATTCCCGGCTGCGATGGTCAGCCGGGTCGAGTGAGACGGGCGCAGCGGCAAGCGCCACGACGATCGTGCTCGACGTTTCCGCTGTCGGCGGTGCGGCAGGCGCACAGGCGGAGAACACGAACGTCATCAAAAGCAGAACGGTGATCATGCGATAGTAAAATCGGGCCATTGCTTCCTCCTTGGTTGAACTTTGAATACAACGATTTACCCACTGCCGGTGGGGAGGAACATCTGTAGTCTGGGATCACCTCCTTTCAGATCAGTTTTGACGATAGAGCCCGAACAGGGAAAGGGGCTGTGCTTAAGATCGGTCGCACGCACGCCGCGCAAAGGGGCCTGCCTGGCGGCGATAAGGTCGAGCGCCCCTCTATACCCTTGATCGCACAGGACTCCATTAAAAATGGATAAAGTTATTATAGCAGAAGATTCCGGCGGCATATCGCCATGTCCCTGCAGCGGTCCTGGTAGAATGCGGTATGCGATTTGTAATCGAACGAGGTGCTAAGCGTTTAATCTTCGATTCCGATCTGCGGGGACTGCGGATCAAAGGGAAAGAATACATGTCTGGCCGGGACGGGGTCCTGATCTACGACCAGACCAGGGATCTGCGGGCAGATGAGGTCGAGCTGCAGATGTCCACGAACACCAGCACATTGATCCCGGCGCTGCGCGCGCTTGGCATTGCCTACCATCCCTACTTCGACGAACGGCAGGTCGTCGAGTCGCAGAACGACATTGCCTTTTACTGGAATCCCTCCAGACTGGCGGCGTTCTACAACCGGTTTTCGACCGATGAGCTGGACTATCCTGCTCGCGAGCCGGTTATCCGTCAGGCGGTGGAGTTCCTGGCTTCGTACTCCCAGACGCTACCCTTGCCCGAGGAATTCCTGGAGCGAATGCTGCAGCCCTCCAGGCTGCTGGGTTTCTACCAGGGGTTCCCGATCTTCGACGGTTCCATCGGCTTTGCCAAACTCCAATCGCGGCTTGGGATCCACCTGGATCCCGAAGCGGTCATGATCTCCACCCCTCTCGATCAGTATGAAGACGATGTATACGAGTTAGCCGAGCACCTGGCCGCAGAGACGGGGCTGGACTACTCGAAAAAGAAGAACAGGGTGATCTTCCCCAAAGACGAGAGACTGCTCCACCTGCTAAGCATTAGGGAATAGTGACATCGGGCTGGGATGGCGCGATCTCCCACCATTCCCGGAAAGCGAACGCCAATGACTGCCAGGTTCCTGAACCTGCCCATCCTCACAACAGCGCAGATGATCGAAGTGGACCGTCTGATGA
>DASTFG010000360.1:0-3578 GCA_035708785.1 Anaerolineales bacterium | reverse complement strand
AACAAGATGGAGCCGGCCAATTGCCTGTGAAGCAAGGTCCGGACGCCAAGATCGGGCCTCCGGTGAAAGAAAGCGCCCGTGTGCCGCAGCAGTGAGAAGTCTGGTTTACAGCCGCCGCGCTGGTGCACTCCAAGTCAGTAGAGGAAGACGATGGTTCAACGAGTTTTGCTGATACGAGAGGTGCTCTCCTGATTGAGTTGATCGGACTCTCTACGCTTTGCCTGGCGTATGCAGTCACGTGTTGCATAGAGTTGTTGCGCCAGCTCAAATTAATTTGAGCTGGTGTGACCAGAGAGCACCTAGCCTCTACGCTTAGCATGAGTTGTTCACTTTCTCTAGAGGAGGACACATGAGACTTCTCTTCACCACCATGCAGACGATCTGTATGCTCGCCATATTATCGGCTGGTTCCCTTGAAGCAGCGGCCATACAGGCTGCAGACCGAGAGCCCGCAATGGTGACTCCGGGATCTGACGCGATGACCGGGGCAGACATGGCTGCCGGTGCGGCTGAAGACACACTACGAGCCTGCAAGGCCAGGATACCCAAGGATGCTACTATTGGGCAGGTGATGATTGCCGAACAAAGTTGCTGGCGGGATGAAAACGAACGCAAACCTGCTCAGGCTGTTCCAGAAGCGCGCAGAACAAGCGGACGGTAAAGCGGAGACGATTCGTGGAAAGGTATGACAGCACATGAGGCATCGGGAGTCTCGCTGTCGCCTTCAAACAATGAGGGGAGACTATGCAATTACTGAAGTTCCGGCTTGGTTGCAGTATCGTTTTATTTGGACTTCTATTCCCGGTAGCCGGCGTCTGGGCAGGTCAAGATCACCTCTCGCACCAAAATGCTCATATCAAAGCTTCAGGAGTGGTGACGAAGGTGACGAAGACGGGTATCACGCTCAAAACGCCTTCTGCAAGTGTGACCCTCAATGTCAATGCGACTGAACGGTCGGGCCTAACGCACGTGAAAGTCGGCGATGAACTCACGGTATGGATCAATGAAGATAACATAGTGGTGGATGTCCATAAGAAGGGGCATCAGCAGGAACATCGATTTATAACCGGCAAATTAGCGTATAGCGATCCGGCTAAGTCGCAAATCAAACTCTGGACGCCGGAGGGCGTACAGTCGTTTCCCATCAAGCTCGAAGAAGCCAGGCTCCAGAATATTCCGGAAGGTACGAATGTCACCGCGGAGATTGACGAGCAGGGTCGCTTGATGGATGTTCATAAAAACTGAGCGGCGGTCGCCGCCTCCGGAGGTCTGTTCCATGAACATGCTTGTTCCGCAGCGCTAGCCTGCCACACGTGGGGCAGGGCCCCGACCACACCACGTTTTTCAACCATCTGCCTCAAATACGTGCAATTGTGCCGACCCGTTAAAATCTGTTCATTATTGACCATATTCTGAAGCACTACCATCCTATACTGTCTCTGAGAACTTCTTCGTTTTCTCATCACGTTGTCAGCGAATAGCGTACCGCCGACACTGTGAGGAAAGGGAGCGCCGCAGACAAGTATTCTGCAAGGAATTTGTACGGTTGCCGCAAGCTGTGAGCAGATCATTTGCGGAACGGCTGAGCACATTCGTGCGGACACCGCGCAGGTCTAAAATTTTAAAAAGAAGGTCCTTAGCATGAAGCCGGATGACACCGTGATTGCTCACATCCTCGACATCATCACTCACCAACCTGGTTGTCGGATCGAGCACCTGGCCGATCTCCTCCCAGATTTGACATTGAGGCAGGTCGTTTACACATTGAATTATCTCAGTCGAAAGGGTCAATTGCACCTGGTCGTGGACTGCCAAGGAGGTTTCGCTGTGTCCCCAACGTTGCGGGTGTTCCACTAGCGGTCCCCTAACTCTGCCCTCTCCTAACCAGACGTTTCTTTGCCGTTGATTTGACCACACGAATCCGAAATGAAGTTAATGCGGGGTCCCCTGCAGATGATCTGTTCACCAACCATGGATAGAGAGCTGGAAGAACCGATTCGCGCTGAGCTGTTCGGTGCCGAGCGGCTCGAACAGCATGCGGAAAGTCTGGCGGCTGCCCAGGTCACTACTAGCGACTTACGGCGGGGACAGTTACTCACGCCACGAGTGTTGGAGAATGGACGGGTCTTGGTGAAGTCCTACCAGACCATCGCCCGCGCGATTCGGGAAGAGAAAACGATTACCCCTGCGGCCGAATGGCTGGTGGACAACTTCCACATCGTGGATGAACAGCTTCGGGAGATCATTGTCGATTTACCACCTGGGTATTACAGGCAGTTACCTAAACTTGCGTCGGGCCACCTGCAGGATTATCCACGGGTGTTCGGAGTCGCTTGGGCATTCGTCGCGCACACGGACAGTCGATTCGATCCCGATATGCTGCGTCGCTTTGTCATGGCGTATCAGCGCGTGCAACCGCTGACGATCGGAGAATTGTGGGCGGTGGCCATTTCGCTGCGTGTCGTGCTGGTGGAGAACCTTCGCAGGCTGGCCGAGCGGATCGTTTGCAGCCGCGCTGCGCGACTGGAAGCCGACGAACTTGCGGATGGTCTGCTCGGTACCGGTGCATTGGCTGTGGAGCCTTCAGCAACGGCCCTCCGCCGCTTCGAGCACAGACCGTTGGCAACCGCGTTTGCCGTGCAGCTTATTCAGCGACTACGTGATCTGGACCCGAAGGTGCGGCCGATCTTGCTGTGGCTCGACAAACGTCTGGCCGCACAGGGCACGACGGCCGACGACATCGTGCACGCCGAGCACCAGCAACAGGCCGCTATGACCGTCACGGTGCGAAATGTCATCACCAGTATGCGATTGACGTCTGCGTTCGACTGGGCGGTCTTTTTCGAGCAGGTCAGCCCGGTCGACAAGATTCTGCAGCGGGACCCCCGGTACGCCGAGATGGATTTTGTCACCCGGGACGCGTACCGCCATGCCATCGAGGATCTCTCTCGCGGTACAGGGTTATCCGAAATCGACGTGACTGAACGGGTTGTGGACCGCGCCAGGCGGGCCGGGGTCGAGCGGCATGCAAGTGAGCAGCCGGAGCGCGAGCGGCATAGCGATCCCGGCTATTACCTCATTTCCCAAGGTCGCCGGACGTTGGAACGCGAACTCGGCTACAGGGTCTCGTTGAAGCGTCGGATCCTGCGTTGGTATGTCCAGGCTTCGGCACCGGGCTATCTGGGATCGCTCGCGGTGGTGACCGCCATGGTCATGGCTGTGCCGCTGTGGCATGCCCAAGAAGCCGGCGTCTCAACCGCGGGCCTCGCCCTACTCGCCCTGCTCGCTCTCATACCGGCATCGGATCTCGCCATGGCGCTCATCAATCGCACGGTGATGGCAATCCTCAAACCGCGCCCATTGCCGCGGATGGCACTGCGGAACGGCATTCCCAAGGAATTGCGAACGATCGTCGTGGTGCCAACGTTACTCACAAACTTACAGGCCATCGATGAGCAAGTCGAACGATTGGAAGTTCATTATCTGGCGAATTCGGATGATGACCTTCGCTTCGCCCTGCTCTCAGACTGGAGAGATGCCTCGAGCGAACATATGCCGGGTGACGCCGAACTGCTGAG